>CALVCT010000081.1 GCA_944326055.1 uncultured Erysipelotrichaceae bacterium | reverse complement strand
CTGATCAGACCAGCCCTTTACTTGACTTTAATATCTCATTCTATATCATATAGTGGTCAATGGAGGGAATATGCAGATCAGACTGAATGAACATTTTACTTATCCAAAACTATTACGTTTCGTCTTACCATCGATCATCACGATGATCTTTTCTAGTATCTATAGTATCGTCGATGGTCTTTTTGTTTCCAATTATGCTGGTAAGACACCATTTGCTGCTTTGAACCTTATCTACCCTGTCTTCATGATCATCGGAGCTATCGGATTCATGATGGGCGGTGGCGGTAGTGCTATCGTTGCCAAGACACTAGGCGAGAAAAAGGATGACTTAGCTCGCCGTTATTTTTCTTTCACTATCTATAGTACGATCACTATGGGTATCATCTTTGTCATCATAGGACAGATCTTCATAAAAGAGCTTGCTCAACTTTTAGGGGCTAGTCCTGAGATGCTCCCACATTGCATCAATTATGGTAGGATCATGCTTATAGGGTTGCCTGCTTTTATGTTGCAGTATCTCTTTCAAGTCTTCTTTGTCGTTGCTGAAAGACCTAAATTATCACTGTTCGTCATCAGTCTTGCGGGATGTACTAATATCATCTTGGATGCACTGTTCGTTGCAGTCTTTAACTTTGGCCTAGCTGGTGCAGCTATCGCAACGATCATCTCACAATTCATTGGTGGCTTCTTGCCGATCCTATATTTCATCAGTAAGATCAATGACACTTCTTTACGTCTTGGTAAAACTGAGTTCTATGGCGACTTTCTTATCAAAGCGATGACTAATGGTTCATCTGAACTCATGAGCAATGTCGCTGCTAGTATCGTTACTATCATCTACAACAAGCAACTCATGGATCTAGCAGGTGAAGATGGTGTCTCTGCTTATGGTGTCATCGCTTATGTCTCATTCATCTTTGCTGCTATCTATCTTGGCTATGCGACAGGATCAAGCCCTATCGTTTCTTACAACTATGGTGCCAATAATACAGATGAGTTAAAGAGCCTCTTTAAAAGATCGCTCAAGATCACTTTCATCGTCGGTATCGCTATGACATCCATCGGTATCCTTTCTTCAGATATCTTGGCTCAGATCTTCACAGGTTATGATAAGGCACTTTATGAATTGACGCGTCAGGGTCTTACGATCTTCTCTTTATCTTACCTTTTCTCGGGATTCAATATCTTTGGTTCAGCTTTCTTCACGGCTTTAAACAATGGTCCGATCTCTGCTTTAGTGTCCTTTTTAAGGACTCTTGTCTTTCAAGTCGGAACTTTGCTTATCTTGCCGATGTTTCTTGGTGTAGATGGCATCTGGTTTTCGATCAGTGTCGCTGAAGCATTGGCTCTTAGTGTCACTGCTTTCTTACTTTTCAAATATCGTCATCGCTACAAATACGCTTAAAGTTATCACCTACTTGTCATATAATATCAGTGTATTTAACAGACATTTAATACACTGATCACTAAAATGAATAAGGGGGGTATCTATATGATCATCGGTATCATCGATCTTGGAAGTAATACGATAAGATTGTCTATCTATAAGTATGATGCTAGTAGCTTCAAGCTTCTGACCAATAAGAAGACGATGGCTGGTATCATCTCATATATCGACAATGGCTATCTGAGTGATGAGGGATTAGACAAGATATGTCATATCTTAGATTCCTATAAAGAACTTTTGAGAAACTTTGATATCCATGAAGTCAGATGCTTCTCTACAGCTTCCTTACGCCTGATCAAAAAGCGCGATGAAGTACTAGAAAAGATCGCTGAGCGCACTGGTATCCACATCGATCTCATCAGTGGCCTAAAAGAAGCCGAACTTGATTTTATCGGCACTAAGCTCTTTTTAGATGTCCACGAAGGGATCGTCATCGATATCGGTGGTGGTTCTTTGGAGCTCGTCTCCTTCATGAAAGATGAGATCATGGACTCTTTCTCGCTTCCTATCGGCTCTTTAAGCATGTATAACCGTCATGTCAAAGGATTGATACCAACGAAGAAAGAAAAAGACGAGATCAAAAAGGATGTCATAACTGAACTTGATAAGATCAAGAATACGAGTGTCATGCAGAAGTATTTCAAAGTCGCTGTCGGTGTCGGAGGGACGATCAGAGCTACGCTTCGTTTGTTGAATGCCAAAAAGAAAGAAGAAGCAAACTATTTCAAGACCGAAGATGTCAAAGAACTCTTAGATCAGATCAAAGACGATAATAAAGAGTCCTTGTCAAAGATCTTGAAGATCTGTCCTGATCGTATCCATACGATAGTACCAGGCATGACAGTCTTATATACAGTACTCAAAAAGGCTGACATCGAAAAAGTCATCGTCTCCAAATATGGCGTAAGAGAAGGATACTTATATAACGAGGTAATCAAAGGAGGATAAGTATGCCTGAGCGTATCTATGATACATCCTACACGCAAAACCGTGAGCTCTCTTGGCTCAAATTCAATGACCGTGTCTTAGAAGAAGCTAACGATAAAAGTGTCCCACTCATCGAAAGACTCAAGTTTTTAGCTATTGTCACATCAAATCTCGATGAGTTCTTTATGATCCGTGTCGGTTCTTTGAGCGATATGGCTCAACTAAAGTCAAAGAAGACCGAAAACAAGAAGAATCTCACCGCCAAAGAACAACTGGATCTCATCTATAAAGAAGTAGCTAAGTCACAGACAAAAAAAGACAAGACTTTCATCGATATCGAGACTGAGCTTTTAGCACACGATATCAAAAGACTTGAATTTAAAGATGCCACTAAAGAAGAGAAGAAATATCTTGATACATACTATAATAATTTCATTGCGCCGATCATCTCACCACAGATCATCGATCCTCATCATCCTTTCCCTCACCTAGAAAATAAGGCTCTATACATCGCTTGTATCCTCAAACATAGAAAGACGAAGGATCTGACATATGGCATCATCTCGATACCAGAGAAGACTAGAAGGATCATCTCTATACCTGGTGACAATATCGCTTATATCTTAGTTGAAGACATCATCTTGCACAATATCACCAAGATCTATAAACAATATCAAGTCCAGGACAAAGCTGTTATATCAGTCACCAGAAATGCTGATATCGCTTTTGATCACGCTGAGATGGTCGATGAAGACTTCTCAGATTCGATGAAGAAGTTATTAAAAAAACGAAAGAGACTGATGCCAGTAAGACTTGAAGTCAAGGGCAAGGCGACATCAAGGCTCATCGACTATCTCAAAGAACATCTTGAACTCACTGATGAGAAAGTCTTTATTGCAGAGATGCCCCTAGACATGTCTTATGTCTATAAGCTCAAAGATATCTTTAAAGATAAACTTCCTCAGACGATGTACTACAAAGAGTTCACGCCTCAGATCTCAAAAAGAGTCGATCCCAATAGACCGATGATCGATCAAGTATTAGATCATGATGTCTTACTGTTCTATCCGTATGAGACGATGGATGATTATCTAAGACTCATCAAAGAAGCAGCTAATGATCCTGATGTCATCTCGATCAAGATCACGATCTATAGATTGGCCAAGAAAGCAAAACTCATCAAATATCTTTGTCAAGCCAGTGAAAATGGTAAAGATGTCACTGTCCTCATGGAATTAAGGGCACGCTTTGATGAAGAAAACAACATCAACTGGGCCGATACACTAGAAGAGTCTGGTGTCAGAGTCATGTATGGTTTTGAAGCATATAAGGTCCACTCAAAAGTCACATGCATCACAAGACTTAAAAATGGTGAACTTGAAGTGATCAGTCAGATCGGTACTGGTAACTACAATGAAAATACGGCTAAGATGTATACAGATATCTCCCTTATCACTTCGGATAAAGATATTGGAAGAGACACTGTATCTTTCTTCAACAATATGGCTATCGCTGATCTAAATGGCCACTATGATGAGCTGCTTGCTTCACCATTCGATCTAAAACATAAAGTCCTAAACTACATCGACCTTGAGATCATGAAGGCTCAAATGGGTCAAAAGGGCTATGTCCTCATGAAGATGAACTCACTCACTGATCGAGAAGTCATCGACAAACTCGCTGTAGCTTCAACAGCTGGCGTCAAGATCGATCTCATCATCCGTGGTATAACTTGTCTCTTGCCTATGATCGAGGGCAAGACCGCCAATATCACGATAAGATCGATCGTCGGTCGCTTCCTTGAACATGCTCGTATCTATGTCTTTGGTAGCGATGATCCTGTCATCTATATCTCAAGTGCAGACATGATGACAAGAAACACCGAGAAACGCGTCGAGATCGCAGCTCCGATCAAAGAAATAAGGCTCAAAAAAGACATCTTGGCTTATCTTGAACTCCAAATGAAAGATAATGTCAAGGCAAGACTCATCGATCAAGATGGTAACTTATACAAGATAGAAAGCACTGATGAGAAGATCGACTCTCAAGATATCATGATGCAAAGAGCGATAGAAGAAGCGCCTAAGAAAGTCGAAGAGACGCCTAAAGACAACAAGGGCTTCTTCGATCTCATCCGTGACTTTTTAAGCAAGCACAGATGATCATCTCATCTAGAAATATATCTATCAGCGACTTTATATCTTAAACTAAGAAACACTAATCATCTTAGGACTTGTTTGATCTTAAATCAGAAGCTGATAAAGCGATCTTAGAAAGGACCTTATACATCATTTTCGTCCAAATAAAAATGAGCGTTCAGCCTATATCAAAGGTCTTGCGCTCATTTTTCTCTTTTATAACTATCAAAACGGAATTAGATATACCTATAGTCACCCACAAAAACTACAGATGTCTCCTCTCTTCTCTATTTTTGCAATGCTTCGACATGCTCCTTGAGCAGCTCAGTATAATGATCAGCTTCTTTCTTATCACCTTTATTGAGATACATCTTCACTAACATCGCTTCGATACCCAGCTTCTCTTCAAGAGACTCAGCCTTATCATAGCGAGCTAGTGTCTCATCTAATTTGGCATATGACTTTTCGATGTCGACTTCATAAGCGAGCTTCAATTGTTCTTTGGCTTCATCGCTCACATCTTTCAAAGCCAATAGTTCGCTCAGATATTTTTTAGCCTTTGGTCCATCTTCTTTAGTTATATAGTGATAGTAAGCATTCTGAAAGACAGCGAGTTTTTGTTTATCATTGAGACGCTTACCTTCAAAAGCTTTGAAAGCTTGATCGATCTCTTTATCATCCTCTTTTGCGATCGCTTTAGAAAGCTTGAGGAAGTCAAGATTGAAAGGCATGATCGTAAACTTTGTGATCGGATTTCTCACTAGCTTATCAAAAGTCTCAAAGTCTTTTCTTAAGATACTGGTCGTTAGCTTATTGACTAAGACCTTTTTGACAAGCCAAGGCAAGACGATCACCACTAAGACACCAATGATCAAAACTATCCACATATTATTATTCATAACTCTCATCCTCCTTAACTTTCTGATCTTCGATTATCTCATAAAGAGCTGCTGTATCTTCTTTTTTGACGTGTTCTTTGATATCCAAGACTCTGACTTTCAAATGACGATGACCAAAGACGATCGTTATCTCATCGCCGGTCTTTACTTCATATGAAGCTCTTACCGGACGGTCTTTGACTAAAAGACGGCCAGCTTCCGCCAGCTCTTTAGCCACGGGCCTTCTTTTTAGGATACGCGCTACTTTAAGATACTTATCTATCCTCATCTTTCAATACCTCATCGAGATGATCTAAGAGCTTGGTCACTTTCTTCATCTCTTCTTTACGATTTTGGAAACTGAACTCGATCTTGGCTTTCGTATAACGGATACGCAAGTCTTTTGATAATTCAGCACAATACTCAAAAAGTTTCATACCATCGATCCTATCTGAGTATTCTTTAGTGAGTGTGATGATCATCCTGGCATCGATGATCTTGAAACTGTCGACGATCTTTCCATCGATGAAGAGTTCGATCTTCTTCTTTTCAAAGACTGATTCAATCTCTTTTGGTAAGCGTCCATAGCGATCTTTGATCTCAAGATAATAGTCTAGAAGATCATCACGTGAACTTATCTCATCTAAGTGATGATACATAGATAGTTTATCATAGTCATTATCTTCAAAGGTATCGGGAATGAAGGAATCGATAGGAAGATTAGGTCTGACGATGACTTCTTCATCTTTTATCTCTTCACCCTTTTTCTTTCTTATCGCCTTCTCGAGCATCGATAGATATAAGTCTAGACCGACATTGTCGATGAAACCTGATTGTTTAGCGCCCAACATATCGCCAGCACCTCGAATAGCCAAGTCACGCATCGCGATCTTATAGCCGCTACCTAAAGCTGTGAACTCTTTGATCGCATCCAAACGTTTCATCGCTACTTCGCTGAGTTGTTTCTTTGGTGGGATCATGAGATAAGCATAAGCGATCTTGTCACTTCTACCAACACGACCTCTGATCTGATAGAGTTGGGCCAGACCAAAATTCTGTGCGCCGTCGATGATGATAGTATTAGTGTTAGGGATATCGATACCTGTTTCAATGATCGTCGTGCAGATGAGGACGTTAGCTTTATCTTCATAGAAGTCACGCATCGCATCTTCGATCTCTTCACGACTCATCTTGCCATGAGCGACCAAGACCTTAGCGCCTTTGACGTTCCTTTCGATCTTCTTAGCTATCGAGAAGATCATCTCGATATCATTATAGAGATAGAAGACCTGGCCACTACGCGAAAGCTCTCTTTGAATGACTTCGCGTATCAGATCATCATTCTTTTCAACGACATAAGTCTGGATAGGATAGCGGTCTCTTGGTGGGGTGTCTAAAGTCGAAAGTCCTCTAAGTCCGACAAGTGACATCTGTAAAGTCCTAGGGATAGGTGTCGCACTGAGAGACAAGACATCGATCGATTCTTTAAGTTGCTTGATCTTTTCTTTATGTTCGACACCAAAGCGTTGCTCCTCATCGACGATCAAGAGTCCTAAGTCTTTATATGTGATATCTTTTGATAATAGACGATGTGTCCCTATGACGATATCGACTTTGCCATCTTTGATATCGGTGATGATCTTGTTTTGGTCTTTAGGTAAGATATAACGATTCAAAAGTTCGATACGTACAGGATAGTTCTTGAAACGCTCTTTGAAAGTCTTGAGATGTTGTAAAGAGAGGATGGTCGTCGGACAGAGATAAGCTACTTGTTTATGGTCAAGGACAGCCTTCATGCTGGCTCTGATCGCAACTTCTGTCTTACCAAAACCGACATCTCCACAAAGAAGTCTATCCATCGGCTTTTTATCTTCCATGTCTTTTTTGACTTCAATGATCGAACGCGTCTGATCCGGTGTGAGCTCATAAGGAAACTCTTTTTCGAAAGTCCTTTGGATATCATTATCTTTCGAAAAGGCAAAACCGATGTTTTGTGAGCGTCTTTGATAGAGCTCCAGTAATCTCTCTGCCAAATCATCGATGCCTTCTGCCACTTTTTCTTTTGTCTTCGTCCACTCTTTAGAACCAAGCTTATGTAGTTTAGGTACGACGCCATCTTTAGAGACATATTTACGCACTAGACTGAATTGTGATAGCGGCACGAGCAATTCATCATTACCACGATATAAGATCTTTAAGTAATCAAGTTGGATATTGTTGACAGTGCGCTTTTCGATACCGACATATTGACCTATACCGTATTGATCATGGACGACATAGTCGCCACGCTGCAATTCTTCATAAGAATCAAGTTTGACGGATTCTTCATAACGTCTTGCATAACGACCAAGTGACTTCTTGTGATAAAGAAGTTCTTTTGGACCATAGACGATGAGATCTAATTTCTTTACTTCAAAACCTTCATATAGATCACCATAGATGATATTGATGCCTGGTATGAGCTCATCATCAGCTACGACATAATCGACATCTAAAGAACTCAGCACAGATACGACATCAGCTATTGAAGTCTCATCTAAGATAAAGACGATCGTCTTTTCTCTATCTCTTGCGATCGCTTTTAAGACAAGCTCAAGAGGTCCTCTTGGCACGTCGACTTCAGTGATCAGGGGTACGATCTCACTGAGTGGTTCTGACTTCAATAGATCCACTCTATTTATCTCTTTATTGTAGTCACCAAAGACATAGAAGCGTAGTGGTCTAAGTGTATCTTCAGACATCTCTCTTAGATATGCATAGGTCTCATCTGCCAGTATCCTTATGTGCTCTTTTGTGCGATAACTATCAGAAAGATAGAGCATAGGATCATCAAGATATCCTAAAAGATGCATATCGTGGTCTAAGAATGCATAGTAGTAATATAGATCACCTTGATACATGTGTTCTTTGATGAAATCGATATCGATAGCCATCTGACCATCACTAAAATCAAGCTTCTTTTCAAGTTCTTTGATCTCAAGATCAGTGAATAAGACATCTGAAGCGAAAGTCAATGAGCACTTATCGACTTTTCTTAATGTCATCTGTGTATTGACATCAAAAAAGCGCAATGAATCGATCTCATCATCAAAGAACTCGATACGAAGTGGTTCTTTACTATCAGCACTAAATACATCGATGATCGATCCCCTTAAAGCATAAGTGAGTGGCGTCTCGCATGTCGGGACTCTTTCATAACCACATTCTTTAAGTCTAGCGATGAGCGTGTCACGCTCGATGATATCACCGACCTTAAGATCGACCATGTGCTCTTTAAGATAGTCTTTATCTGGTAGATGACGAATGAGACCGTAAGCTGTCGTGATGATGGCTTTAGGCGTAGCTTTCAAGATCGCTGAAAGAGCACTGATACGGGCAGCTCTATTCTCAAATGAAGCGACGATCGCTTCTGCACGCATCGATTCTTCCGGATCATAAATAACGAGCTCTTCAGCTTCAAAAAAGGGAGCCATCATCTCATAGAGCTCGTTTGCCATGAAACTGTTCTCTTTGACGATCACTAGCGGTCTTTGATGATCTTTGATATAGAAAGTTAGCTTCAGTGCCTCTTCGATAGTACTGTTATATGACAAAGAGGACGAACTATAAAGTTCATCCCGTCCTAGATTCTTCTGTAAGTAATCGAATAAGAGATCAGCCATTATACTTCGTCATGACCTTCATGAATGGTTCATCAAGACTATAGATCAGGGCATCAGCTGCTTTATCTACTGCTTTATCGAATGCTTCTTTCTCTTCTTTAGCGATCTTGCCTAAGACATAATCTTTAGTCTCGATCTTATCGTGGGCACCGATACCGATCCGAATGCGCTTGATCGCTTTTGTGTGCAAAAGGTCGATGATGTTCTGCATGCCTTTTTGACCAGCAGATGAGCCATCCGTCCTAATGCGTATCTTTCCGACAGGCAAGTCCATGTCATCATAGACGACGATGATATCATCGATCGCTATCTTAAAGTAATCGACAAAAGCTTTGACACATTCTCCACTAAGATTCATATAAGTCTGTGGTTTGAGAATGATGACATCCTCATAGCGGCCATAGAGGCCTTTGAACTTCTTTGTATCGATGTCGACCTTTAACTTTCTAGCCAATCCATCGATGACCATAAAACCACTATTGTGCCTTGTCTTCTCATATTCAAGACCAGGATTGCCCAGTCCAACGATAAGACGCATCTTACTCTTCTTCCTTTTCTTCCTTGGAAGGCTCTTCGCTACTGCTTTCACCTTCTTTTTCGATGTCGATCTCAGCCTTATCATCAAGTTCTTCATCATCTTCATCTTTTATGAGATAAGTATCTAAGATGCCAAGATCCTTCATGACGACACGTCCCGCTTTCATATTAGCGAAATTTTGAAGATCAGCGACCATCTCTTCTGCTAAAACATCACCTTTATGAGCGATGATCGAGATCGCGATATATTTATAGAAACCGACAAGACGCTTATCATATGTTGAACCAGCAGGATAATTGCCATTCCATAAGTCTTTTAAAAAACCATAATCTTCTTTACTTCCGCTCATGATCTGATCTACTTCATGAAAGAGCTTGATCACAAGATCTTGCCCTATCATATCTTCATATTTAGCGATCAGCTCATTCAAAGCTTTGATGACGGCTTCATCTTTATTCACATGTGCTTTGATCAGATCGACGACGATCCAAAAGAAAGAATCTGAATTATATTCAAACTTCTGAGGATCGAAGTTTCCTTTCTTGCCGATGATCATATCTTTGATCTCAAGCTTAGAAGCTTCTGCACCAGCATCCATTTTCGCATCCATCAAAGCGTATAGCAGTATCACACGACCCTTTTCTTTAAACTCATGATCTTGTTCGCGCTCTATATAAGAGCTGATGATCTCAACACTATCTTTAGCTTCATCAAAGATCGCATCTGAGCAAGTAACATAATCTTTGATATGCTTAGAGCGTTTGAATAGTTTGATGTTTTGGAAGATCATGAAAGCCAAAACGACTATCAACACTAGAAAAATAAGACTTTCCATACTTAATACCTCTTCTAAACGCCATTATTCTATCACTTAAGCTATCTTTCTTAAATAATAAAGATATCAAGGCTTTATGCATCCATCCAGTTTAACACTAAGAATCTTTAAAAAGACAACATACTAGATAATATAAGACCGACAATAAAGACCTTAAAATAGACAGATAAAAATCTTTGATCCAAACACAAGAGCTTTTAGAGTTTCTTTTTGTGTTTAGTTGTTGTATCATTAGGTCTGTAATCATGAGATACATAAATAGATCAAAAGGGTAGATAGGTCACTGTATTCCGCAAGGATGCAGGGTAAGTTACCCCTTTTTATTTGGAAAGGATGGGATAGCTATGTGCACTAAGTATGTATTCGTTACTGGTGGAGTCGTATCAGGCCTTGGCAAAGGTATCACGGCTGCTTCTTTAGGAAGACTTTTGAAAGATAGAGGACACAAGATCTTCATGCAAAAGTTCGACCCATATCTCAATATCGATCCAGGAACGATGAATCCTGTCCAACATGGTGAAGTCTTTGTCACAGAAGATGGACTTGAGACTGATCTTGACCTTGGTCACTATGAAAGATTCGTCGATGTCAATCTCACTAGTGAGTCTAATGTCACAAGTGGACGTATCTATGACACGATATTACAAAAAGAAAGAAGAGGCGACTATGAAGGTAAAACTGTACAAGTCATACCTCATGTCACAAACGAGATAAAAAGAAGGTTCCATCGTTCAAAAGATGGCACTGAAGAGATCGTCATCATTGAGATCGGTGGTACTGTTGGTGATATCGAATCACAACCTTTCTTTGAAGCTATACGTCAATTTCGTCAAGAAGTTGGTTTTGAGAATACCTGTCTTGTGCATGTAGCCCTCGTCCCTTTCTTAAGAGCTTCTTTAGAAGTCAAGACCAAGCCTGTCCAACAAAGTGTCAAAACGATGCAGAGCTTAGGTCTATGGCCTGATATCATCGTCTGTAGATCAGATATCCCACTTGATGATGAAGTCAAAGAAAAGATCGCGCTTTTCTGTAATGTCGATCCAAAATGCGTCATTGAGAATCTTGATGTCGAGTATCTCTATGAGGCGCCGATGATGTTAGAGAGGGAAGAGTTGGCTCAAAGAGTCTTAGAGAAATTAGATCTAAGTGTAACAGAACCAGACCACAAGGAATGGGAAGAGATGTTAGAAAGGCTCAAGAATGCTAAAGGAGTCGTCAAGATCGCGATCGTTGGCAAGTATGTCGCTTTGCATGATGCTTATCTCAGTGTCGCTGAAGCGATAAGGCATGGTGCGATCATCAATGATACACGTGTACGTATCAAATGGATCGATTCAGAAAAATTAGATGATATCGATGTCGCAACGATGCTTGATGATGTCGATGGCATCATCATCCCTGGCGGTTTTGGTAGTCGCGGTATCAAAGGCAAGATCAAGGCGATCAGATATGCTAGAGAGAACAATATCCCATTTTTAGGCATCTGCCTAGGTATGCAATTAGCACTCATCGAATTTGCACGTAATGTCCTTAAACTTGAAGATGCTGACAGCCTAGAATTCAATGAAGAGACAAAAGATCCTATCATCCACCTACTCAAGGGTCAAGAAGATATCGATGATATCGGTGGCACACTACGCCTAGGCGCTTATCCTTGTCATTTAAAGGAAGGATCACTAGCTTATGATCTATATGGTACAAGTGATATCTCAGAAAGACATCGTCATCGCTATGAAGTAAATAATGCTTATCGAGAGACTCTTGAAGATCATGGCATCGTCTTATCTGGTCTATCACCAGACGGCAATATCGTCGAGATGATCGAGATCCCAGATCATCCATACTTTATCGCTACACAAGCCCATCCAGAATTCAAATCAAGACCTAATAGACCACACCCACTATTCGCTGGTCTCATCAAAGCTGCTAAAGCTAAAGCAGAAGAAAGATAAAGAGCTCGCTTGAGCTCTTTTTTGTAACTTTTGTGACAAAGTGATAGACAAGATCACTTACATTATAAGAAAGATCTATATATCTGCTTTCATCCATATAATAATGTGAGTATCGCCTTTCGTGGTATGATCCAACAGGCAATAGGACCAATAAGCCTTACGCAAGTGGCAGGGAAGCAGGACCTAAGTTGATCAAAAACTAAGACATCACATCTTGTATTCACATCTATATAGCATCACTAAAACAGCGATATAGTATCAATATATATCACTGATCAGCTTCTGATACTCTCTTCTTTTTGATAGACTAGCTTACCATCGACGAAAGTTGCATGAAGAGTAAAGTCATCATCGATAGCGATGATATCAGCACTCTTGCCTTTAGCTAATGAACCTACTCTATCATCGATACCCAACAGTTTAGCTGGATTATAGGATGACATCTTGCTGAGATCGACAAGAGATGCACCAGTAAAGTCATGCATATTTCTTATGGCATCAAGCTGTGTGATAGCACTACCTGCTATCCTTCCAGTATCGATGACTCTTACTGTATTACCTACTTTCTTACAATCAAGAAAAGAGAAGACATATTCGCCATCAGGCATGCCTTTGCCTAACATCGCATCTGTGATAAGAATGATCTTATCAGATCCCAAGACCTCATATGTGACTTTGATCACATCAGGATCGATATGGAAACCATCGACGATGAGCTCGGCATAATCACCTACACCCTCTAGTGCAGCCGTAACGATACCAGGATCACGATGTGTATGTTGACTCATAGCATTATAAAGATGGGTATATCCTCTAACACCTTTTCTGATCGCTTCTTTTGCTTCTTTACATGAAGCAGCTGAGTGTCCGATCATTAGTCTCACATCGCTTTTATGTGCTAGATCTAAGATATCATCAAAGTGTTCTAACTCAGGCGCAACGGTCATGACTTTGAGAAGTCCACCCGCTCTTTCTATCATCTCCTTGAACTCTTTTGCACTATGATCTCTAAGATAGAGCTCATTCATAAGAGCTTTATATTGCTTAGAAAGGAAAGGTCCCTCTGAATGGATGCCAAGAAATCTTGCACCGTTTTTGATAGTTCCTATCTCTCTATACTCATCGAATAGATCACATAGGTCCTCGTGACTAATGACTGTAAGACTAGCTAAAAAGGCTGTAGTTCCCTCTTTGATAAGTCCTTTGGCTACTTCTTTGACAGCGATCTTTGGATCTTTGATGAAGTCATAGCCATAAGAGCCATGTATGTGGATATCGATCATCCCGCTCATAAGATAGAGTCCATGCATATCGATCTTCTTTTGATCACCAAGATATGGACCCCTTATGACATCTAAGATCTTCTCGTGATCGATGATGAGATGACCATGATAGATGCCCTCGTGGACATCGACGATCTTTGCGTTATCTAATACCAGCATCTTGGGCCTCTTTTAAGATCTTGATGGTGCTGCTTGTACCTATGCGCTCAGCACCAGCTTCAACAAACGCCATATAATCATTATATGATCTGATGCCGCCAGCTGCTTTGACTTTTATCTTGTCTTGGACGATACTCTTCATGAGTCTTACATCATCTAAAGTTGCGCCACCTGTACCAAATCCTGTACTAGTCTTGATAAAATCGGGCAGACACTTTAAAGAGATCTCGCACATCTTTTTGATCTCATCTTTACTCAAATAACAATTCTCAAATATCACTTTGGAGATAACGCCATTTTCTTTACAGACATCGACGATAGAGCGCATCTCTTTTTCAAGATAGTCATAGTCTCTATCTTTAAGAGCTGTGATATTGATGACATAGTCGATCTCATCTGCACCATTTTTGATCGCGTCGACCGTTTCAAATACTTTCGATGCGATCGTCATCTGTCCTAAAGGAAAAGCGATCGCTGCTCCAACATGTACATCTGTATCTTTTAGTGATCTCTTGCATAAAGCTACTTGTCCTGAATTGATCGCGACCATCGCTGTATGCAACTCTTTGGCTTCTTCGCAGAGCTTTTCGATATCTGCATTTGAAGCATACGCTTTGAGGAAAGTATGATCTATCCTTCTAGCAATCGTCTTTAATGTCTCCATCTTGCCTCCTACATAAAAAACATATCGATGACCTGACCTATACCATCATGATCATTGTCTGAAGTTATGACATCAGCACTCTCTTTGACGCTCTTTTGAGCATTGCCCATGGCAACACCAAGTGCTGCATATTCTATCATCCCAATATCGTTATCACCATCGCCACAAGCTACCACTTGAGTCCTGGCGATATAAGTTCTATCCAAAAGCATCTTTATCGCCTCTACTTTCGTAGAGCCCTTCTTAACAGCTTCAAAGCGATTCAAAAGGCTGCTGGTCACTTCAAGTCCATCTTTTAGATCATTAGGCATCTCATCTTTCAATTCTTCGATCATCTTTTCATCACCTTCTGAGACGATCTTATAGACCTTGCGTTTCATAAAGTTGTCGATGTCTTCGATCTTTTTGATATCATATCTGCCACTATCATCATAAAGATAAGTCCTTACTTCTTTATCTTTAAGATACTCTAAAGCTTTTAGCACGATATCCTTATCCAGCGGTGCATCAAAGATAGCTTCATCTTTTCCATTTGCGACTCTGGCGCCATTGAAAGCTATGACATATTGGTCTTTAGTATCTAGTCCAAGTCTAGTCAGATAGGGCTTCAAAGAATAATAGCCACGAGCACTGGCTAAGATGACCTTCACATCATCTTTGATGAGATCGATCATCTCTTTTGTATAATCACTGATCTCACCCTTACTATCTAAAAGCGTTCCATCGATATCCGTCACCAACATCCTATATCTCATATCTATATCTTAATACAAAATCATGTATCTAAAAAGAAGGATCAGTCTTCCTTCTTCTTGATCCTTCTTTTAAACTCATTCAGTTTTAATGCCCACTTCGATGTGAAGATGACTCCTACGATGATCGTACCATAACTGAAGCCTTCAAAGAAACCGTGGATAAATCTGATGATCGGATCATCAGTGATCACAAATCTCTCCATGAGCATATTGATCGTCATCGTAATAAGACCAACGATGAAGATGATCTGAATGTTCTTTGTAAGATGTCTTTGTTCATCTGAGCTAAGTTCAGCGACTTTTAGAGCCGTAGATTCTATCTTGTCTGTTGTCATGTCTTTTCTTTGACCATCTAAGATCTCTTCAAGACCGACACCATATAAGCGTGAGAGTTCGATCAGTATATCGATATCAGGAAGATTACTACCTCTCTCCCATCTAGATACAGACTTATTAGAGACAAAAAGCTTATCTGCCAACTCACTCTGCGTCAGCTTCTTTTCTAGTCTCAACTCCTTAAGGAACTCTCCGATCTTTACTTGATCCATGGTCTTTCCTCCTTAGCTTTAATTTATCTTCTATGCCCCTATCATACAACGACATGAAACGAGAATCTATCTCGCAATATGAGAATCACTATTTGATAACACCGAGATCTTAAAAAGATCACGATGTCTTATAGATCAAAAGAAGCTGGTCATAATAGGAAGTTCTTATGAAATTGACCACTCAGATTCGCACCATTGTGGTTAGATCGTGATTATGAGCAACTAGCTAAAGGAATATTTTGTAGATACCAAAAGGGATCCCACATAATATCCAAGCAGCACAAAGTTGATAGCCCCATGTTCTTTTGTACAGACTGGACGAAACATTGAAGGGTTTCTACTCTTTGCTTCATTCACCTATCTTGCTAGAAATCCATTTTATCTGTGAACTCTTTTACGGTTTCCATGATAGCAGGATATGTAATCTTTCTTGCATATAAATTCTGTGACTGATACCTTTTCCATAAATCCTGCAGGACGGTTGATTCTTCCAATGCCAAAAGAATCCGTTTCGTGTCCTGCAGAATGGACAAGGAATCTCTTTTCTTCGCTGTGGCAAGAACCGCCTGCTTTAGAAGGTTCCAGTCTGCATTTTCCCGGTATAGCCGGTACAGAAGGTGTAGATCATAAAAATCTCTCGCCCGCGTATTTCCTACATTTCTTCGGATGATCGTTTCGTATTTTTCCGCCAGTATGGTTTCCTGCGTGTAGGCTTTCACCATTACCCAGCGTTCATCAAACAGAAAGGGATAGGAGAATTGGATTTCTTTTGGTGTAATTTCATCACCGGTTGTTATATCAATCTTCATAGGTATTTGCATCTTCCTATAAGTGGCTTGGATGGAAGCACGGAAATTTTCGTATTCGTCATCCTCTCGGATCGGTGTTAGGTCTAAAAGCTGAAATTCGATCCCGTCATTCACGGGCTGATCCAGAATTTCATTGATCGCTTTCCGTATACTCTGTTCATCCATTGGTAAGCCTTTTACAGTTGTGTCCATATCCATTGTCGTCCGTTCCGCTACGCCGAGGATGGCAGAAATCAACAGCCCGCCTTTTAAAATAAATCTGTCCTTGTACGGGGAAACAGAAAGACGTTCAATGATACGTTCAAACATAAAAATCTGCAAGACTTCATGTGCATGGATTCCTTTCTTCTTTGCCAGATTGCGGATGGCTCCTTTTAGTTGTTCTGGTGTTCTCATCATAATATCTCCATATACTCTTGTACTTTTTCCTCAATGTGAAACTTCTTGGCATATTCCATGAGTCGGATATTGTCACGCTCTTTGGAAGCAAAATATCCTTTCACTGCTTGGCTAAAAATCTGTGGGTCTGTCTGTTTGCGGCTCCGTATCATATCACAGATACAACGTTCTTTATCATAGACCATTATCTTTCCGCCTTGCGGTGAGATCATCTCCATCATTCCAATGCTCCATAAGGACGGCTTGATCCGGTGGAACTCTACATGAAATAATTCTTCCTTTAGATAAAATACATTATAGGTCTTTGGCACTGTCAAGGAAATCATCTCGGGGAAACGGTCAGACAGGCCATGAAAATATAATGCTGTTCCATAAGAGAAGATCCCTTTTTTACATCTGCTCTGCAGCAATACAAATTCGTCATTGATATTGTCCGCAAAGGAATAGATTCCCCGGCTTTCACGGATCAGACAGCCTTCATCCAAATATTTTTTGAGCTGTTCATAGCGAATGCCTGCGCTGGTTACGTCTTTCGTATATAGATAGCCATTTTCTCTGACAAGTTTTTTCAAAGAATCTAAATCGGTCATAACATCACCTCTCTTGTTATAACTTGACACCATTATATTATATGGTATCAAGTTTGTACATATCCTTGATGGTCTAATTATTGATCGTACGTTTTTTTATAAAGATGGTCATAGAGAAGACATTTGACACCAAAGTATGATCAAGATACAGGAGTGACTATCAGAATTACATCTACTCACTGTCTGATAACACCGAGATCTCATAAAAAGATCATGATGTCTTATAGATCAAAAGAAGCTGGTCATATGACCAGCTTGGCTGTTTCTATTTCTTAGACTTGATACTTTTATAGGTGCAAAATACATCGACGATTATAAGTAT
Organism: uncultured Erysipelotrichaceae bacterium; assembly: GCA_944326055.1. Classification (GTDB taxonomy): domain Bacteria; phylum Bacillota_I; class Bacilli_A; order Erysipelotrichales; family Erysipelotrichaceae; genus JAHHTG01. The sequence goes on along the minus strand of CALVCT010000081.1, from coordinate 7,877 downwards.
CGGTAAAGCGATCATAAAGAACCAGATCACTTTGACCATTATCTTTCCACCATAGACTTCATCTACTGGCAGATAGTTATCTAGTGCTATGCCCATATTGTTCATAAGGTTAGCTAGATAGAACCATACAAGCACAAGCATCACGATATTCACTGATAACACTATGACTTTTGTCTTCATTTTGTACCCTCCATTTCTAATCTAAGTGTACATTTATGGACAGCTTCTGTCTATTGATAATATGAAGGGCAAAGTCTGATCAGCTTTATTTGATGGATAGCTTGTCTAAACAAGATGGATCATGACGCTTTAGCATCCGGAAAGCCTTTCTCTTCTTCCTTCATCTCTCTATAGAAGATGATGACCATCGGGATAGAGACAAGAAGTGATATGACATCAGCGATAGCTTGAGCTATCTCAAGACCAAAAAGACCAAAGAGGGAAGTCATGATGATGACGACAGGTATGAGAGCCATGCCTTGACGCATAGACGCTAGTAAAGAAGCAGGTCTAGTCTTACCGACCACCTGCAACATCATGCTGCTGACTGTTAAAAAGACAGTCAGAGCTAAAGTTAGACACTGCACTCTTAAAGTGACCATCCCAATATCTAAGATCTGACTTGATGCATCGCTTTGAAAGAGTACCATGATATCCTTCGCAAAGAGGAAACAGAAGATCGAGATGAAGATCGTAAAGATCGTCCCGGCTTTGACTGTATAACTAAAAGCACTGCGCACACGATCATAACGTTTAGCACCATAATTATAACCACAAACAGGTTGGAAGCCTTGAGCGATACCAATAACGATCGAGAAACAGAACTGCATGATCCTATTTACTACCGAGACAGCAGCGATAGCTGCATCTCCAAAAGGTCCAGCACAAAGATTGACGATAGCTGTCGATAGAGCACTGACACCTTGACGACATAAAGAAGGGAAGCCACCTTTAAAGATGTTTTTTAAGTGATATAGATCGAGCCTGATATCTTTAAGACTATAGCTCACTGAATCACTCTTCATGATGCCCCATAACAGTAAGATGAATGAGATCCCCTGAGAGATGATAGTTGCGATCGCAGCACCCGCTATCCCAAGATCGAACACAAAAATGAACAGAGGATCTAAGACGATATTGAGGATACCACCAGTCGTGATACCTATCATTGAAAAGAAAGAATTTCCTTGGAAACGTAATTGATTGTTCATGACAAGGGCAGCCATCATGATCGGTGCTCCGATCAAGATCCATGACATATATTCCTTAGCATATGGCAACATCGTACTTGTCGACCCCAAAGCATAAGCCAGTGGCTCAAGAAAGATAAGCCCAAAAGCCATGAGCACGATGCCTAAGATAAAGGCCAGTGTAAAGCCTGTCATTGCCATGAGACGTGCCTCCTTGACTTTATTGGCGCCTAACATACGTGAGATATAATTACCGCTACCATGACCACAAAAGAAACCCAAAGCTTGGATAAGAGCCATGATCGCAAAAACGATACCTACTGCCGCTGTCGCACTATCATTATTGAGTTGAGCGACCCAATATGTATCAGCCATATTATAAAGTGAAGTGATGAGTTGGCTGATGATCGTCGGTATCGCTAATCTATTGATCAGATGTGCGATATCTTCATGTAACATAGCATCTCTTTTACTGTTTTCCATACATCCCCCTTTTTATCTTTGATAGTTTAGTCTTGTCTTAGACGATTGTAAAGTTGATATAATAGACAAAAAGGGAGAAAGAAAATGCACAGAAAGATCATCGGCTTAAGTGCCAATATCAATAAAGACAATCCTATCGCTGAATATGCCAATGTCAGCTATGTTCAAAGTATCATCAAAGCTGGTGGTACACCTATCATCTTGCCTGTTAGTGACGATGAGGGGATCATCGAAGACTATATCGCACTATGTGACGCGTTTATCTTCACTGGTGGTAAAGATATCGACCCTAAGTTCTACAACGCAGAACCACAAAAAGGACTTGGTGAGACAAGTACGATCTTAGATGAGTATCAATTAGCTCTACTCTATAAAGCCCTAAACTCCAAAAAGCCTCTATTAGGTATCTGCCGCGGCTTTCAGCTATTGAATGTGGCATTAGGTGGCACTTTGATCCAAGATCTCGATCGTTTAGACTATACGCTCAAGCATACTCAAGATACTGATCCTACAGATACATCACATAAAGTGATCATTGAAAAAAGGACCAAGCTCAGCCAGTTATTTGAAGATGAGATCTATGTCAATTCTTATCATCACCAAGCCATCGATAAACTGGGTGATGGTCTCATCGTTGCAGCAAGAGCGAAAGATGGCATCATCGAAGCTATCGAGCTTTCTGATCACCCTTTTTGTCTTGCTGTACAATGGCACCCGGAGAAGATGTTAGAGAAAGACGATGAGATGCTAGTGCTGTTTAAGAGATTGATATCTTAAGAGCTATGTTCTGCTTTATCATCTTTCCTCTCTTATGACTTTGAATATCTTGACCATAACGAATGATAAAAAGATGAAATAGACACCAGAGACCACAAAGATCGCCTCAACACTTAAAGTCTCGCCCAATATTCCAGCTAAGATCGTCGTTAAAGGTATGCTTATGGTCGCGTCACGAAGAAACCACTGATCCTGCCCATATATTCTTTCTTTATATACCGCATCTTAAGCGTAGTAAGGGCATTGCCGATATAAAGCAAGAAGTAATAAGCAGAGAAAGTGACGATGCTCAAAAGTAATGAACTACTGAGGCCAAAAACAGCCATAAAGATGCCCATAAAAAATATGAATACTGGATAATACTTGACGCCATCTACTTTGTTGCTGGCAGCAAGGATACTGCCAAGAACAGCCGCAACTGTCGCAAAACTATCTATTATGCCTAGGTATTCTGGATGATCACCAAAATTATTGTATATAAGTGCTGAACAATATGTTCCCGTAAAGCTCGTTAGATTGATGAGTATCTGAAACAGACAAAATGCCTTCAATATCCGACTTTCTTTTATAAGCACGATACCATCCTTTAACTCTTGAATGATCGAGCTTTCTTTCTTTTGATCAACTACACTTTTTCCTTCGACGACTTTCCAATTGAATAAAAGAAAGCATATCAAGACCAATAGATAGCTAAAGGAATCGAACATTACTGATGTAGCTAATCCTGCAAAAGCTAACACAAACGATCCAAGCGATGATGAAAAGATAGAAGTAACTAATTCCACTGTCGAAAGACTGCCATTGACCTTTTGCATGTCTTCAACATCAATCATATTAGCGATGATACTTTTGCGCGCTGGTGAAACAAATGACGATAAGATGTTCATGATACTTATAGATAGTAAAGCCATCCATGTCGGAAGACCGTCAAAGATAAATGCATAGATCGCTATGATGACACTTGCAAGTAGTGCTAAGAAATTAGATACGAACATCACTTTTTTCTTCGAACTGCGGTCGACTATCGCACCAGCGATCGGCGCAATGATCGCATCAGTCAAGTGCCAAACGACAGCTGCGATGCCAGAGATCATGACAGACTCTGTATCAGCATATATTATCCACATGATCGCTATATTGAAGAAATCATCACCAAGCACATTCAAAGCTTGGATCAATAACAATAAAAATGTATTTCTTTTTACTCCTGCTTCCATTACACGACCCCCATGATACTCAAACGTATTGTAAGGTATTTTTTTGCGAGTCTAGATACTGGCATATTTGAACAGATGATTATACTTATTTAGTGCATCGTCTCATATGGACAATGAAAAAAGGATGTTCGATCGTTCATTAGATCATACATCCTCTTATCTATCTATTAGTGGATCCTTGTTCCGATCTCAAGATCAGCAGTAACGATACCTAACTTATCATCTTCACCTGCTAAGATCATGCCTTCTGATTCAACGCCTCTGATCTTGGCTTTCTTTAAGTTCGTTACGACGATCACTTTTTGACCAACGAAGTCTTCTGGTTTTATATGTTCTGCGATACCAGAAACGATCTGTCTTATCTCACCGTGTCCGATATCGATCTTCGATACTAACAACTTCTTGGCATCTTCATGCTTCTTTGACTCGATGACTTTACCGACAGTAAGTTCTACTTTAGCGAAATCATCGATCGTGATCTCACTTAGATGCTCGACTTTTTCTTCTACCTCTTCTTCCTTAGCTAATCTTGCCTTAAGCTCTTCTTCATCGATCCTTGTGAATAGTATTTCAGGCTTAGCTATGACTTGATACTCGCTCTCATCACCAAATTTGGCACTGTCAAAGCTCTTTTTATTAGTCTCTAACATCGTGAAGATCTTCTCAGCTGTTTCTGGAATGAAAGCTTTGAGCTCGATAGCACAGAGTCTGATGCCCTCAATGATCGTATATAAGACATCATTAAGTCTTGGATACTTAGATTCATCTTTGCCCAAGATCCAAGGTTCAGTCTCATCGATATATTTATTGAGACGCTTAAGGGCTAGGATGATGTGCTCGATCGCTTTTGGCAGATCAAGAGCATCCATCTCTTTTTCAACATTCACTACCAAAGCATCTAATTCATCGATGACTTCTTTATCAAGAGCTGTGACATCTTTGATCTTTGTCAGATGACCCTTGAGATACTTATTAGACATCGTGATCGTCCTATTGACAAGATTGCCAAGAATATTCGCAAGATCACTGTTTCTTCTTTCGACCATCAATTCTTCAGAGAAATTGCCATCAGAACCAAAAGGAACTTCAGACAAGATGTAATATCTTAGTGTATCAGCACCATAATCTTTGATAAACTCTCTAGGATCTTTATAATTCCCTTTTGACTTAGATATCTTGCCACCACCTATCGTAAGCCAGCCATGACCATATACTTTTTTCGGCAAAGGAAGTCCAAGAGCCATAAGGATAATAGGCCAGATGATCGTATGGAAGCGGAAGATCTCCTTACCAACAAGATGTAAATCAGCTGGCCAATACTTCTTAAACAAAGAATCATCTTCACTGAGATAACCTAAAGCACTGATATAGTTAGTCAAAGCATCGACCCAGACATAGACTGTCTGATCTGGATCAAATGTGACAGGGATGCCCCATTTGACACTCGCTCTTGAGACACAGAGATCTTTAAGTCCTGGCTTGAGGAAATTATTGACCATCTCATTGTATCTAGACTCTGGCTGCATGAGGTCACGATGCGCTTCAAGATATTCTTCAAATTCTTTTTGATATTTTGATAGGCGTAAGAAGTAAGCTTCTTCTTTCATCAATTTTACTTCTCTTCCACAATCTGGACACTTGCCATCAACTAGCTGTGATTCAGTCCAGAATGATTCACAAGGTGTACAGTACCAGCCTTCATAATACCCCTTGTATATGTCACCTTGATCATAGAGCTTCTGGACGACTTTTTGGACACAAGCAACATGTTCCTCATCTGTAGTTCTGATGAACTTGTCATAACTGATATCGAGCTTTTCCCATAAGTCTTTCGCATTTTCGATTATCGGGTCGACAAATTCTTTTGGTGATACGCCTTTAGCTTTGGCACGATCTGCGATCTTCTGGCCGTGTTCATCTGAACCAGTCAGAAAGAAGACATCATAGCCTTTCTCTCTTTTATATCTTGCTAGAGCATCAGCGATACATGTCGTATAACAATGTCCTACATGAAAATTATCGCTTGGATAATAGATAGGTGTCGTTACATAATAAGTCTTCTTCTCTTCCATAGTTCCTGGTATATTCTAATTGACTCATCTAATGAGTTATTAGAATATACATATCCTTTCTATCAACCGTATGTTTATTGACTGTGGTTGATTACAGTCAATGAGATCTGTATATTGAAATATGTGAATGTGGATCTGTATTTTCGCCTGTAGCTTTGACTACTTTTTGGAGGATCTTACCACACCATATACCAAAATATCAGCTATCTAAGTATAACACATTCTATTTATATAGCTTAGAGTATCGAAAGAAGTCAACTGGCTGAAATGATATGATCATAAATATATCTGATCTTTTTGTATCGCTCTTTCATATGTAATGTTCGTAGTATTTACCTTCAATGTAAGAAGACCATAGTCACATATTGATCTATATAAAGATAAATATCATACAAAAGATATTCTTGGTCATGTATGAAAAATCATGATATAGATCATCTACTTGCCATCATAAAAAGATCCTGGATCAATGTAGTGACCCAGGATGACCGTTAGTCTTATGTTATAAGCGACCGGGCAGATCTTTACTCACTCTGCAGTCAATGATGTCGCCAAATCATTATATGTACTCTTAAGACCATCAAGTAACTCTGTATCGCACTCTCCTTCAGCAACACCGCTGATCATGTCGTATTGACAAGTAAAGTTCAGCTCATCATCAACTGAGAAAGCTTGATCATATTCCCAATCATAGAAATTGGTACCATCATAGAATTGTTTAAGATCAAGGTCTATATAATAAGTGCCATTATAATATATATCACCAGTGAGATTCTCATAACCTGAAGCTTCAAGTAGAGCTGCCTGATCTCCGGTAATATCATGATCACCATAGATCTCGCCATCAGTGATGTTCAGTGTCTCAAACTCTGCAGGGTCATATTCTGGTAATGTAGCAGTATCATACTCACTGTATGTGAATGATGCATCATAACTCATCGCTCCCACTTCAGCTACTTCGATCGTCATCGTCATATCCAGAGCACTGATCATACGCTCAGATGTGATCGTCACACGTAGCGTGACAGGTGCCACTATCACTACATCACCTAACATCTCACTCAAGACATCTGTTCCTATGATATCAGACATCACTGTATCGATCTCTTCTTCTGTGACATTTATGGTGATGAGATATGAACCATCTTCATTCTTGGCAGCACTCACATCACTGAGTCCTTCAATAGCCAGCGACATCACACCATCGCTCGTCAGTGCTGTACTGGTGTCCTCACTTGTATACTTTACACCATCCTGATCAGTATAGACGATGCCATCAACGACCCATTGTTTGAGGTTTGTCGATGCGCCAAGGAAAGAAGCGCTTGTTTCCATATAGTAGCTTTCTGCATCTGTCCCCATGCCTGTTCCAATGAAGCTAAGCTGCATTGGGATCGAAACAGACGCATCATCTGTACTACCTTCGACCGATATGTTCATATCAGTATCCATCCTAACACTGCTTAAAGCGCTCATGTTTGAGAGTGCTTCAGCATATAATGCCTTCGCATCGATACTCTCTTCACATGCCACTAGACTTATAAGCATTCCTACTATCAGTAATAAACTAATTATCCTCTTCATCATTTGTTCCTCATCTCCATTAAAATAATATCATGATACTCACCATGTGCATAACGTTCATCATGCCAGATACCACAGATCTCATAACCCAAAGCTAAGTAGAACTTTATCGCTCTTTTATTATACGAAAAGACTTCTAAGTGGATATTCTTATAACCAAGTTCGTTGAATATATAATCTTTGATGAGTTTCATCGCTTCTGTACCATAGCCATGATGACGATACTCACTTGCGATATAGATACCTAAAGTTACAGAATAAGTCGTCATATTGAACAATGATATATGACCTATAAACTCATCATCATTGGTCACGATCGAAAGCATATAAGGACCTTCATTCCATTTCTCTAAAAGAGCCTTTGTCTTATCTTCGTTGAACACAGATCTATAAAAACCATTTTGATATACTAGATCTTCATCTTCATTGAGCCATTTAGTCATAAGAGGCGTCTCATTAGTGATATCAACTGGTGATAGATAGACCTTTTCTCCTTTGAGTTTTTTATAATACACAGTCTTCCCTCCCTTTTGATCAAATTATATTACATAGAT
>CALVCT010000080.1 GCA_944326055.1 uncultured Erysipelotrichaceae bacterium | reverse complement strand
GATGGATGAGACGACTGTCAGAAAGACTTATCGTTTTCAAAGCATCTACAATAATGGACGCTATCTTCAAACGAATATCTATCCTAATATAAATGATGATAAAGGTGTCGTCATCAACCAAGTAGCTGCTGAATATCTTGATCTTGAGGTAGGTGATGAAGTGCAGATGTATTATGTCGTTGATGGTGCGGAGTATCCGTATACTTCTGAGGTCACTGGGATCATTGAAGAGTCAGATACCAAAGATATCGCGATCTACTATAACTATGATGAATTTATGGAATACCTTAAGAGTGTTCCTTTTGATGATCCTTTCCTTTATCTTGAAGATGGAGAAACGATGCCTGAAGATCAATATGAGTATCTTGAAATGCGACCAAAATACTATGAAGTCTATGTGCCATATGATAGCCAAGAAGACCTATACAACGCACATGCCGACGACATCGATCTCATCAAAAATGCACCACTGTTTCTAGAGCGCTTAGAATTCATCAAAGATACGCAGATCTATAAGCTTCTCTATTATATCTTTGAGACCTTTTTAGCTATCGCTATCATTAGTTTGGAGCTTATCTATCTTGATCGCGACCTCAAGAAGGTAAAAGGTGATATCGCCATCATGGCTACTCAAGGAATGGATATGATATATCTCAAAGCTCTATATAGGATCTCAAAGACCATGCCTATCTTTATCTTTAGCTTCATCGTGATCGGACTAAGTTATAATCTATCGATATCATTATCACTATCCATAGATGAATTACTTTTAGCTATTGGTGTCTATCTTTGTTATAGCTTGTTTATTATCGTGGTCATTTTGGCGTTTAGTGCTAGGATCAAGATGACAGATGTCTCCAGTATCTTGAAAGAACGCTTTGATTGATCACCACAGATCATGATAATATATCCACTTTGTTGATATGATCCATAGCTCGTCATCAGTTTTGATGGTGATTTCATATCGCTTGTTTAGTTCCACATCATTAAGAGACTTTAAAGGCTTTTTTCTCTTATGATCGGTTGAATATCCGCTATAGTTGATAATGCCAATATAAGCATAACTAATGATGATACCTTTAGATCAACCAATTTCGATCTAGTTAAGTAAGCAATGTTGGTGAAGATAAACTATCCATTTTGGTGATATCGATAGATCACTTTTGACTAAGTTGAGATCGACATTATCAACTGTATATCATGATCACCTAAAAATAAAAGTTGCAAAATGTGCAACTTAATTAACTATGGGGCGATTGATGGGACTCGAACCCACGAATGCCAGAGCCACAATCTGGTGTGTTGACCAACTTCACCACAACCGCCATTGCTTAGATATTATACTCAAAAGTACCATAAGAGTAAAGGATTTTTGTATACAAGCTGAATTGGGATGAACTGAAAATCGTAATTCAACTTCGAGATTCGGATCTTGAAATGTTGTGTTTTCTCTTACAATGATGGCGTCTATGTTACATATCTTTTAGAAGACTATTACTATACTGGTGCTAGACTAGAGTGACTTTTATGTCTCAATAATAGTAAAATAACAATGTATGAAAAAGAGATCACTGATTTTTATATTGTGTTCGCTCATCGTCATCATGAGTGCTTTAGCTATCTATCTTGTCTTAGATATGAAGAATAGCGGTGAAGTCGTAACTTTATCACCAACCCCTATAGTCACGCCATCACCTACTCCTGAAGTCGTTAAGGATAAAAAAGATGAGTTCATTAAGAAAATGATCGATAATATGAGCATCGACGAGAAGATAGGACAGCTCTTTTATGTGCGCTATGATGGGACAGATGATGCCTTAGATCTTGGTGTTGGTGGGATCATTCTTTTTGGCCGAGATTTTCGAGATAAGACTAAAGAAGAAGTCATCGCTTTGACGAGCCATCTTCAAGAAGCCAGTAAGATAAAACTGTTCATTGGTACAGATGAAGAAGGCGGTATCGTCAATCGCATCAGTATCAACCCTAATTTACGCCCAGAGCCATTTGCTTCAGCACAAGACTTATATAGAGAGGGTGGGATGGAGCTTGTTATAAGTGATGTGACTGAGAAAGCTGAACTACTTAAGGAATTAGGGCTCAATATGGATTTTGCACCAGTAGCTGATGTAAGTGAAGATCCTAATGATTATATCTATGAGCGCACTTTTGGCAAAGATGCTGATAGTACAGCAGATTATGTCAGAACAGTCGTCTCAGTCTTTAAGGATAATGGTATCGCAAGCTGCCTTAAACATTTTCCAGGTTATGGCAATAATGTCGATACACATGAAGAGATAGGATATGATGATCGTGATGTGACCGGTTTTTATGAAAATGACTTTATACCTTTTGAAGCTGGTATACAAGAAGACGTCGATTTCATCTTAGTCTCACATAATATCGTTCAAGCTTTCGATGACATGCCGGCAAGTCTCTCTAAACGAGTCCACGAATTGCTTCGTGATGAACTATCATATGATGGGATCATCATAACTGATGATCTGGTGATGAAAGGCATCACTGATCTCTATGGTGCAGGTCAAGCGGCGATCTTAGCACTTGAAGCTGGTAATGATATGTTGCTTTCAACAGATTATAAAACGCAGATCAGCGCTATCAAAGAAGCATATCAGAAAGGTGAGATCGATGAAGAGGTGATCGAAAGTTCATTATATCGTATCATCGAAAGAAAGATAGATCTTGGTCTTATCAGTATCGATTGATTGTTTATTTAAGATAATGTAAAATAGCTGTGCATTAAAGGAGTGAGCATATGTCTATAAAAAGAAGTACTGGCCTTGGCAGTATCAATATCACTGATGAAGCAGTAGCTAACTTAGCTGGTAGTGCTGTTATCGAGTGTTATGGCGTCGTTGCGATGACGAGCCGTAAATTCCTTAAAGATGGATTCTTAGAATTGCTTAAGAAAGAGAATTATGCTAGAGGCGTCATCGTGCGCAATCTACCAGAAGGTATCGAAGTAGATCTTTATGTCGTTATCTCATATGGCATCAAAGTGACTGAAGTCATAAATGAGATCCAAAAGAGAGTCAAATACAGTTTAGAGAAAGCACTGAACATTGACGTCAAGGCGGTCAATGTCTATGTACAGGGCATCCAGGTGGTCAAATAAGATGGATAGACTTAATGGAACAGCATTCATCGAGATGCTCAAAAGTGGTAATAACCACCTCGCCAACAATAAGAAAGAAGTCGATTCATTGAACGTCTTCCCGGTACCAGATGGTGATACTGGCACTAACATGTCTATGACTTTTGCTAGCGGTGTCAAAGATGCGATGAAAGTCGGAGATAGTGAAGATATATCAGCTGTCGCTAAAGGCTTATCTAAAGGACTCTTGATGGGCGCAAGAGGTAATAGTGGTGTCATCACATCACAGATCTTCCGTGGCTTCTATAAGAGCGTTGAAGGAAAGAAGGACATCGATGTCAAAGAATTAGCTGAAGCTTTCGAAAATGGCGCTAGAGTCGCTTATAAAGCGATCATGAAACCAGTAGAGGGAACGATACTAACAGTCATCAGGGAAGCTAGCTGGTATGCGAAACACAATCTTGAAGAAACGCCAGATATCTCGATCGAAGAGTATTTTGCTAAGCTCATCGATTATGCAAAAGAATCACTTGAACACACACCAGACTTACTACCTGTACTCAAGGAAGTTGGGGTCGTCGATAGTGGCGGTACTGGTCTTGTGCGTATCTTAGAAGGCATGCACAGCGCTTTAGTTGGTAAGCCTATCGAAGCTAAAGATGTAAGTAATGAAGCAGAGCACAATGCCGCATTAGATGTCGAGAATGATGAGTTTGGTTATTGTACAGAGTATATCATCAGACTCAATAAAGAATATCATGGCTTTGATGAGAATCGTCTCAAGACGAAGTTAGCACAGATCGGTGACTCTCTAGTCGTCGTCAAAGATGATGATCTAGTCAAAGTACATGTCCATACGCTGAAGCCAGGTGATGCGCTCAATATCGCTCAAAGATATGGTGAATTCATCAAGCTCAAGATCGAAAACATGCAAGAGCAGCACACAGCTTTAGGAAGTGAAGCTCCAGATAAGAAAAACGAAAGAAAGAAATATGGCATCATTACTGTCGCTGCAGGTAAAGGTGTGACCAAGACTTTCAAAGATCTTAGAGCTGATGTCGTCATCAGTGGTGGTCAGACGATGAACCCATCAACAGAGAGCTTCTTAGATGAGATCGACAAACTAAATGCTGAACATATCATCATCTTGCCAAATAACTCCAATATCGTCTTAGCAGCAAGTCAAGCTGCATCACTTCGTGAAGATCTTGATATCCGTGTCCTCAAGACGACATCGATCCAAGAAGGACTAGCAGCCCTCAGTCTCTTTGATCCTGAAGGTGATATCGAAGACAATATGCACGAGATGGAAGAAGAAGTAGGTAATATCAGTTCAGGATCTATCACATATGCGATAAAAGATACTTCACTCAATGGTGTCAGTGTCAAAGAGGGCGATTATATCGCGATGTTCAAAAAAGAGATCGTCTCAAGTCAAAAAGATAAGATGCAAGTAGTCTATGATCTTGTTGATAAGATGGCAGAAAGTGTCGACGCTGAGATCATCACGGTCATTTCTGGTGAGGATGCTTCAAAGAAAGATGATGAAGCTCT
>CALVCT010000079.1 GCA_944326055.1 uncultured Erysipelotrichaceae bacterium | reverse complement strand
AACGTAGGCGTGGTCAAACGAGCGTTAACAAAAGAAAGACTGATAAACTGGGGCTTCTACGATTTAGCCACAGCCTATCAGTCTCTGCACGTCAACTATTGAAACCGCCGTGTACCGAACGGTACGCACGGTGGTGTGAGAGGACGGCGGCTAATCACCGCCTCCTACTCGATTAGCTGATCTTTTCTTTAAGAAATTCGATGAACATTCCATTTAGATTTTTGTTGATCGCTTTGACCGTATTAATGAAGTCTTAAGCTTCTTCGAATAATAGATCCACGATGAGCATATCGGCATCGTACTCAGACAATCCTAATCTCATTAAACGTTCATGAACTTTTTCAATGGTGTACATATTAGCTACCTCCTCAATTATATAAGGAAGATTTGTCATATTGTCCTAATTTATTTTGATAAAAAAGAATAATATTAATTCCATACTGAATGTGCTTTATTTTATTCAGAAAATACATCATTCAAAAGAACGCCTTTTGTCTTAAAAGCCAATAAAAAAGAGGATATCATATGATACCCAAGTTATACCCATATCAGCTCCGCTATTTAAGTCTTACTCTCAAAATATAAAAAATAATACTTGCCTATATATGGCACGTTCGGATTTAAAGTAAATGGTTCATCAAGCATTGTTTTGAGCGCTCGATTTGGGGACAATTTGGGGACAAGCTGTTATGCGTCCTGGGGCGTCCTCACGCATAAAAACACTTTTTAATACTTCTAGTTTCATATAAATATGTTTTTGCACAACTAAAAAAGTATTGTAAACTCCGATTGTTTACTAAAAAAAGCCCGAATTGGGCTAATTTTTCATATGGCGTCCACGAAGGGACTCGAACCCCTGACCGTACGCTTAGAAGGCGTATGCTCTATCCAACTGAGCTACGTAGACGTAACGCTAAGATATAGTATCATCAAAGCTCAGATATTTCAAGTTCAAATGAGACCGAAATGTGCTAGAGCTTTATACACTCCTTTGTCATCGACATCGGTCGTCACATAGTCAGCGATCTTCTTGATCGAAGTATCAGCATTGCCCATCGCTACTGATATTGCACAGAATCCTAACATTTCTATATCGTTACCAGCATCACCAAATGCCATCGTTGCATCCTTCGATATGTCATAGTATTCGAGGACTTTTTTGATGCCTTCGACTTTACTTATGTCACTACGAACGATATCGATACATCCTGTAGCCCAACTTTTATAAGTGATGCCATCTTTAGGTAAGTACTCTTTATAGCTTTGATCATCACTTTTAGGGTCGACATAGGTGTAGGCCTGAAAGATAGCTGCGCCCTGATATGTGTCACATCCTGGGATATCTAAGTCGCTTTTACTACCTAGCATCCGATAAGTAGTTATCGTTTTCTCACTGATGATATTGTGATAAGAGCGCTCTTTTTCCACCAACATGAGCGAGATCTTCTTTTCATCAAAGGCCTTGACTAATGAAGATGTCGTCTTTTGGTCGAAAGGGAACTCGTAGATCGTCGTCTGACGATCTTTCATGTAGCCAAGTTGCCCATTGAGCGTGATATAGCCATCAAAGTCGATATTAGAGATAGGCATATCATTTATGGCTTTCATACTGCGCCCTGATGCCACAAAACAAAGGATGCCTTTATCTTGCAGCCTTTTGATCGCCTCTTTTACCATTGGTGCTGTTCTATGGGTCTTAAGTGAGACTAGTGTCCCATCGATATCAAAGAAAATGATCTTAGTCATATCTTTTTGCATAGTATAGACAATGATGCATCTTTCCTTGATACATGATGTCTTCTTCTTTGTCGATCTTCTTCATGCCACATCTCTCCATGACTTTGATACTAGGGACATTCTCTTTGAATGCGGCTGCGACGATCACCTTATAGCCTTGTTTATTTAGCTCTTGCATATAGAGCTCTAGAGCTTTGCTCATATAGCCTTGCCTTTGATATTCTGGTGCTATCACATAGCCAATTTCAATGGCAGCATCTTTACTTTCAACTTCATTGATGAAGCCGATGAGTCTATCTTCAAGATAGATACCGTCAAAGCGTCTAGGATTACAGATGATCTTTGAGAATAGTGCATCTTCAGCTTTTTGATCTTTAAGTGGCGCGACCATATAAGTCTTTGATACTTCTTCATCTTTGAAGATAGCGATCAGCGCATTCTTATCTCTATCCTGTAGCTTATGGATACTTAGCTTACTTAGTCTTTCTTCTTTCTTACTGGCGTGGACTTGATATGTAAAGATACAACCACAATAATCCTGTTCATATAATCTATTGATCTTATTGAGTTCGCGATTCTTATCGATACCGCCTTCTTTTTTAAGATCGGCATAGAGATACTTGACTGTACCATAATTCTTATAGAGATCTTCACCGATGCGATTTATATAGTCTGCATTCTTGTGGTTTGAGATCGACATGACAGTTGTGAAGTAGTCATAACTTTCTTTTTGCGCATAGAGATATGCTTCCTTCATCCTTCTTGCATAACAATAAGCACATCGTCTGCCACCTTCTTTCATCGGACCAAACTTCATGAGCTCTTTTTGATAATCGTTGTCATATGAAGGGATGACCAGTTTGATATCACTATCCAAGATATCAAGATAATGCTCGAGCTCAGATAGACGCTTGTCATATTCATCTAAAGGATAGATATTAGGATTACCATAATATATCGTGATCTGAAAATACTCTTTAAGTAATACTAAAGGATATTCACTGCACGGTCCGCAACAAACATGCAATAGTAGTTTCGGTCTTTGACCTTTGATCTTTTCTAGCTCGTCTTTAAAGAGCTTTAGGTAGTTCTTACTCATTATCAATAAACATACTGTCGCCAAAAGAGAAGAAACGATAGCGCTCTTTGATCGCTTCATTATATGTGTTTAAGATCATCTCTTTTGATGTGAAGGCACTGATCATCATGATGAGCGTTGACTTCGGCAAGTGGAAATTGGTGATCAGAGCGTCGATAGCTTTAAACTTGTATGGTGGATAGATGAAGATATCGGTCGCATCTTTCACTGCTTTGAAAGTACCGTATTTCTGCATGATACTTTCAAGGGTCCTACAGGATGTCGTTCCGACAGCAATGATACGTCTTCCTTCGCTTTTCGCTTTATTTAGGATATCAGCTGTCTCTTGACTCATCTCATATTCTTCTTTATGCATGTGATGCTTCTCGACTTCATCGACTTTTACAGGTCTGAAAGTACCAAGACCGACATGTAATGTCACAGATGTGATGATGATGCCTTTCTCTTTGAGTTTAGTGTCTAATTCTTTAGTGAAATGAAGACCGGCTGTCGGACAGGCTGCTGAGCCATTCACTTTCGCATAGACGTTTTGATAGCGGTCTTTGTCAAGTAGTTTCTCATGGATATAAGGTGGTAGTGGCATCGAACCGATCTCATCCAAGATCTCATAGAAGATGCCGTCATAATGTAATCTAAAGACGCGGATACCTTCATCTTTGACTTCGATACATTCAGCTTGCATCTTGCCATTTAGATCGATGATAGTTCCAAGTTTTATCGCCTTAGCATTACCACAGAGACATTCGATGATCTTATCATCGGTATTCTTCAAGATCAAAAGCTCGACATGAGCACCAGTTGGTATCTTAGTACCGAAAAGACGAGCCGGAATGACTCTTGAATCATTGCGCACTAAGACGTCATCAGGCTTTAGATAATCGATGATGTCATAGAAATGACGATGTTCGATCTTTCCTGTTTCTTTATGTAAGACTAAAAGGCGTGACTCATCACGCTTTTCACTTGGATGTTGAGCTATGAGCTCTTGAGGTAATTCAAAATCAAAATCTTCGACACGCATCAGAAACCTCTTTCGTCAAACGGAAACTTCTTTAGAATCTCTTCTTTATATTCTAAGAAACGATCTTCTTTTATTGCCTTTCTTGCACCTTCCATGATCTTTATAAGGAAGCGCAGATTGTGGATAGACATCAGACGCATTCCCAATCCTTCCTTGGCTCTAAAGAGATGGTTGATGTAAGCTTTGGTGTAGTTCTTGCAACACTCACAATCACACTCAGGATCGACAGGTGTGAAGTCTGTAGCGTAGATATTTTTCTTGATGTTGAGACGTCCTTGACTTGTCATAAGTGTACCATGTCTAGCGATCCTTGTCGGTAAGACACAATCGAACATATCGACACCTCTTTCGATGCCGTTAAGTAAGTCATTTACAGCACCAACGCCCATGAGATATCTTGGTTTATCTTTAGGCAAGTAGCGTATCGCATCTTCGATCATCGTATACATCGTCGCTTTATCTTCACCAACGGAAGTACCGCCTATCGAGTAGCCATCAAAGTCCATCTCTGCCAATTCTTTAGCACACCACTCTCTTAGGTCACGATAGGCACCACCTTGTACGATGCCAAAGAGTGCTTGGTCATCTAAAGTGTGGACATCCTTACCGCGTTTAGCCCAACGAAGAGTACGTTCAGTAGATCTTTTGGTGTATTCATAGCTACTTGGAAAGGGAATACACTCATCAAAAGACATAGCGATGTCGCTGTGCAGATCCATCTGGATCTCAATACTTTTCTCTGGTGATAAAAAGAGCGTCGAACCATCAAGATGTGATTTGAAAGTCACGCCTTCTTCTTTGATCTTTCGAGCGTCAGCCAAAGAAAAGACTTGAAAGCCACCACTATCTGTGAGTATCGGTCCATCATAGTTCATGAACTTATGAAGGCCACCAGCAGCTTTAACGACTTTCTCACCAGGCCTCAACCACAGATGGTATGTGTTTGAAAGGATGATCGATGAGCCGATAGCTTTGATCTCCTCTGGTGATAAGAACTTGACAGTCGCTTGCGTACCAACAGGCATGAAGACAGGCGTCTCTACTATCTTACCAAAGACATTCAGTTTACCAAGCCTTGCCTCAGACTTAGCATCTTTATGGATCAATTCATACTTAAAATCTTTCATACTTCAAAATCATAGCACAAATGACTATAATTAGGGAGTGAATAGTAAAGAGATCAAAGCTCACAACTTGCCTAAAGATCGTAAAGTCATCTATCACATGGAGACTAAGCCTTATGTCATGCTTTTTGTGCTCTTTGGCATCGGCGTGATCACTTTTTATTTCAACAATGTTTTAGCTGCCGTCATCTGTGCTACTGTTCTATATGCGATCTTACTTTTGCCATCGAAAGTACTGCTTGATTTCACAGAAAACTATCTTGTCATGTACAATCGTCCTTCAAAGTCTGATTGCATCATGATCTATTACGATGAGATCGTTTATTGGTCTTATAAAAAAGGTAATTTTGAAGATGAACTATTTGTCGAACTTATCGACGGCAAAGTCGAGCGTATCGAATGTTTTGGAAGGCTCAAAGTCAGACAACTCCTGACACGTTATGCGCCAAATAAAGAAAGAAGGACAAGATGAAGATCGTTGCGATCGACTTTGAGACTGCTAATACTTCACCTGTATCAGCGATCAGTCTTGGAGTCAGTATCTATGAAGATGGAGAGATCAAAGATGGCAAGATATTTTACTTCTGTCCACCAAAAGGGTATCAAGATTTCATCTTCACCTATATCCATCACATGACTTATAACGATATCAAAGATGAAGATGGTTTCGATCGCTATTATGATGAACTACAGGAGATCTTTGAGGATGCGATATTAGTAGCGCATAATGCACGATTTGATATCGGTGTCTTGAATGCTTGTTGTGACTATTATGGATTAAAGCATTTCAATAACCCTTATCTTGATACTGTGCGCATCTCTCGTATCGTCTATCCACGACTTAGGAACCATAAACTTGATACTGTCAGTCGTTATTTGAAAGTTTCTTTAGATCATCATGAAGCATTGAGCGATTCATATGCTTGCTTGATGATCTTACTAGACTCCATGAGTAAAGCTAAGACTTACGATCTTGATCGTTTCTTATCTAAGATACATATGAAATTATCTTACAACTATTGAAAATATCTTACATCGTCTTTTGATCATTTACAAGATTCTGATTATATGTTAATATCGGTGCGATGAAAGAATTAGAAAATCAGGCCTATTTTTGGCAAAAAATAGATACTTTGTATCTCTCATCAGACTTCATCTTGACAAATGATAAGGGTTCGAAAGTTAAAGACTATGAACTAGTCTATCCTTGTGATTATGGTTATTTGAGGATCTTACGTAAAGACAAAGAAAAAGAACTTTTATGTTTTAAAGGAAGTGGAAGTGGATCAGTCGATGAGATCGTCGTAGTAGCAAATATCATCGATAAGACTATCGATGTGCGACTTTTGATCGGATGTAATGAAGAAGAGATCGAAGCGATATTGCGTTTCCTCAATTCGATGGATCAGCAAAAAGCTATCCTCATCAGAAGGACAGACGAGACGCCTGCATGGGCTATGAGCGAGGAATAAGAAACTCGCTTTTTTATATTATGGAGGGTTTATGAGCGATAAGATCTTGGTTTTGGATTATGGAAGTCAATACAATCAATTGATAGCTAGGCGTATCAGAGAGTTTGGTGTCTATAGTGAGCTTTTAGATAATTCAATCACTCTCGATGAGATAAAAAAGAAAGGTGATGTAAAAGGTATCATCTTTTCTGGTGGACCTAATTCAGTATATGAAGATGGAGCCTTCAGCGTCGATAGAGCGATACTAGAAAGTGGCATTCCGATCTTAGGTATCTGTTATGGTATGCAACTTGTACACCATATGTTAGGTGGTGAAGTCGTAGGTTCAGATACTAAAGAGTATGGAGAAGCAGAGATCACAGTGAAGGGTTCTATTCTTTTTGATGGCCTACCACAAAAAGAGATCGTTTGGATGAGTCATGGCGATCAAGTTGCTAGATTAGCGCCAGGCTTTTCTTTGGCAGCTTCCACAGCCACATGTGAGAATGCAGCGGCGTATGATGATACAAGGAAGATCTACACAGTACAATTCCATCCAGAAGTAAGGAACAGTGTCTATGGCCTTGATATATTAAAGAATTTTGTCTTCAAAGTCTGTGCTTGTAAAGCGGATTGGTCGATGAAAGACTTTGCACAAAAAGCGATAGATGAGATAAGAGCGAAAGTCAAAGATGAAAAAGTTCTACTTGGACTATCAGGTGGTGTCGATTCATCAGTAGCAGCGACGCTATTATCTAAAGCGATCGGTAAGAACTTGTATTGTATGTTTATAGATCATGGACTTCTCAGAAAAGATGAAGCAGATCAAGTTGAAGCTATGTGCAAGAAGCATATGCCAGAGATCAACTTCATCAGAGTCGATGCTTCAGAAGCCTTCCTAACTAAACTTGAAGGCATAGAGGATCCAGAAGCTAAAAGAAAGATCATTGGTAGTGAATTCGTCTATACTTTCGATAGAGAAATCAAGAGACTTCTAAAAGATGAAGATATACATTATCTAGCGCAAGGAACACTGTACACAGATGTGATCGAAAGTGGGACAAAGACTGCTCAAACGATCAAATCACATCACAATGTCGGTGGTTTACCTGATGATATGGACTTCAAGCTCATCGAGCCACTCAACACATTGTTTAAAGACGAAGTTAGAGCTCTAGGTAAAGAACTAGGTCTAGATGATGAAGTCGTATGGCGTCAACCATTCCCAGGACCAGGTCTTGGGATCAGAGTTGTTGGCGCGATAACGAAAGAGCGACTTGAGATCGTTAGGAATTCTGATGCGATATTACGCGAAGAGATAAAAAAAGCTGGCCTTGATAAAGATATATGGCAGTATTTCACAGCTTGCCTCAATAATAAGTCAGTAGGTGTCATGGGCGATCAGCGTACTTATGACTATACAGTTGCGATCAGGGCAGTTACATCGATAGATGGCATGACAGCAGATTGGGCCAAGATCCCATATGATATCCTAGGAAAGATCGCCAATAGGATCGTCAATGAAGTCAGAGGTTGCAATAGAGTAGTATACGACATAACAAGTAAGCCTCCTGGGACTATTGAGTTCGAGTAGTTCCACTGCTTCAAGAGCCTCGGAAAAATCCGAGGTTTTTTAATGGTCTGACGAAAAATTGACGAAAAAGGTCTTTATTATAACTGCTTATAGACAACTAAATAGACAAAAAATGCAGAATAAATAAGTAGCGCTATTGTCTATTGATATAAAAACGCTATACTTTAGGTATGCTGACAAGAGCTGACAAAACAAAAAATATATCACTGAGTTCAAAGATTTCTTTGAACAGGTGGATATCTAAGCAATTAATCTATTATTTGCTATCATTATTCGGTTCCCTTTTTTTGCTATACGTAATTATTGAATTCGATAATTTAAAGTCTTAAAACAGTTTACATACTGTATAATGTCAATAAGAAAACGCAAAGAGAAAGCAGCCATGAATCCGTTTTTCTACATATCAGTTTTCTAATAGCAATCATCGGTAGGTATTGCACACTATATACGCAAAATGGAGGTAAGATACTAATGCAAACAATAACCCCGAATCAAATCTATATCATATTGGATGATTACTTGAATAAGTATAAGAGCGGCAAGATAAAACATGCTAATGTTTTATTTATTGGAGAAACAGGTATTGGTAAAAATGCTGTTATCGAAAGGAGGGCAATACAGATCCAATTCACTATTTACAATTCTAAATCATAACTTAGGACGATACAAATAAACCTAAGTAGAAAGGAAAAGGTATATAACTTACTCTCTACTGTATGAGCAAGATTAATATACCAGGAGGTCTTTCGATATGATAGATAAAGAAAAATATGAAAGACATTTGAGAGGTATCAATCTCTCAGAAAACACAATTTCATCATATATTTTTGCTTTAAAACAATATAGTGAACAATACGATGAAATAACTAAAAGTAATCTTCGTGAATACAAAATGTGGCTAATTGAAAGTTATAAACCAAAAACGGTAAATTTAAGAATCAGAGCAATTAACTGCTATTTAGAAAGCATTGGTAAAGAAAAATTAAAAATGCCCTTTGTTAGAGTTCAGCAAAAGGCATTTTTAGAAAATGTTATCAGTGAGGCTGATTATGAATATTTTAAAACTAGCCTCAAAAAAGATGGAGAAATGTTTTGGTACTTTGTCATTCGATTCTTAGCTGCCACAGGAGCGATAGTAAGCGAGCTCATAAAAATAAAGGTTGAGCATATAAAAATAGGACACTTGGATCTATATTCAAAAGGTGGAAAGTTACGACGAATATATATACCTCAATCATAAGAAAAGAAGCCATTTCTTGGTTAGCTAATAAAGATCAAGAAAGTGGCTTTATTTTTTTTGGGCAGTAAACAATTGTGGTGACAAATTAGGTGCTGATGTACAATAGATCTGCCAAATATAGAAACATCTGAGTTGCCATTCGGCTCTATGTTTGGCGACATAAGATCTTCGCTACGGTCAATGATTATCAAGGCCACCTGATCTTAAAAGACAAGGTCTGGATCGATGAGACCTATATCGCAGATAGCACTATCATCAATGAATATGGTAAGAGAAGAGGTCTATCTAAGAATACGATCTGTATCGTCGTAGCGATCGATGTCTATAAGAATATGGTGGCGATCATCTGTGGTCATGGTGAGCCATCATCTAAAAGGATAGAAGAAGCCTTATTATCGCATATCAAGCCTGGTTCACTTATCATCCATGATGGGGAAAGAGCTCATCGATCATTGATCGATAAACTTGGATCTTTAGATGAAGTATATATAGCTAATACCAAAGATAAAGACTATATCGAGAATATAAAGTTGATCAATAGTGCTTGCGGTTGGTTAAAACGTTATATCTATAAGTTTATTGGCATGAAATAAAAGAACCTACAGTCCTATCTAAATTGGTTCGTCTACCTGTTCAGAGTAAAAAGAGATAACGAGGAATATCCAGAAACTGAGAGAGTTCTGCGCCATTTATTGCTTAACAGCACACATTACATACGGAAATGATCGACGATCTCAACACCATAATTGTCTACTGCCCAAATTTTTTTAAATAAGTATGGCAAACAGATTACTACTCGTGGAATATCTGGACAACTTAAGAAATTAGCAACAAAATACGGTATAGATTCTGCGGTAGTATACCCCCATTCATTCAGACATAGATTCGCTAAAAGCTTCTTAGAACGATGCAATGATATAGCTTTTCTTGCTGATCTTATGGGACACGAAAGCATAGAGACTACACGAATATATCTTAGAAAGACAGCGACGGAACAACAAGAAATCGTTGATAAAATTATAGATTGGTAAATTACAAGCGCACAGGTAAAAGCCTCACTGTGCGCCTTTATTGTTATTTACACAAGATAATATTTCTTTTATTTTCTCTAGAATTCGTTGCTGTTCAAACAAAGGTGGAAGTGGTACTAAAAATTGCTCTAGACTCTTAGCAGCAAGATTTGGCTGAGCAGTCCCGTTATCATACTTTTTAATTTCAAAGAAAAAATCTGAGAGTCTAACCATAACATAATATATTCTGCCAAAATATCTTCGGATAAATGACAACGCAATATAACAAGAGAAGAAGCAATAGCAACCTTTATCAAACGGATATCTTCCGTGTTTTCCCAGTGAACCACGAATACAAACAACAACATCCCCTTTTATTAACTCCCCATTGCGTAGTTTGTCATATTGCGTTTCTGTCATGCATAACAAATGATTGTCTGAAGCAACTGTTCTTCCATCGAGATTTAAAGCACTAATAAATGGAACTCCTGTAGAAGTCAATGTTGATTTTGCAGGATAATTTTTACCTCTATCTCCATTGAGGATAGAAAAGATATTAGAAAGTCTTACCCATTCCTAACTATCGGGTATTTCGAATGGTATTTCATCATCTATACAAAGTTCGGTCCCAACTAAATTCTCATAATAAGAATTAAAACATCTGGAATGGAATAATGAAATCTCAATTTAACCAAAAGCGATCTATTTATATAGCCAATTTTGATCTAGTTAAATAACCAAAAATAGTGAAGTTAAAATGATCGAAAAAATGGTTATCTTAAAGGTATCATTATTAGAAGATGAAGATATCTTCCGCATGTCACCATCTTATCATCTATCTTCGCTCCTAGAGTGAAATATATGATAAAAATATCAATACTAAATTGACAATCGTGATGAATAGTGTTCACACAAAGAAGAAATATGATATAATCGTAGCGTATGAAAAAGTTCTTGACATCTCACATTCACATTGGCATCATTAGCCAGCTAGCCAGCCTTTATTATGTAGATAAGGACTTATTCGAAGATAAGGATACTTTTTTGGGGGCGCTCTAAGTGGATTAAGAGCGTCTTTTTGTATGTGTATCTTTATAAAATAGGGGGGAGAAATGAAATGAAGAAGCTATTAGTATTATTGATATCGATACTGATGTCAGTGGCATTGCTTACTCCGATAAGTGCTGATGGAGAAGATAGCACGATTGTCAGTGAGACTCCTTCATCGGAGAATGTGGTCAGTGATGAGGAGTTTACTGAAGCAAGCGATGAAAAGATCTTGGGGGATAGCGAGTTAGATGAACAAATCGAAACTGAAGAAATGAATTCAGATACTTTAAAAGTTGATGAGTCGAAAAAAGAAGCTAATATCGTTAAAAAACAAGATCAAGAAAGTAACAATGTACTTGTTGATAATGAAATCGTGACTGAATCCAATGACATCGATGTTCAAAACGCTTTAGTTACTTTAACAAAGAGAGATATGAAGATAGGTGACTTTGGATCAATTAGTGATGCAATTTTAGAAGTCGAAGATTATGATTATAAAACTAACAAAGACACTTATACGATTTCTTTGAACTCCGACATTAAAGAGGATGTTTTTATTCCGGCTAATAAGAAAATAACTATCGATCTTTGTGGACATGAGATCACAAATATAAATGATCATACAATAACTAACAACAGCTCAATGGCTACTATAACTGATAGTTCGGATGATTCTAGTGGTATTGTAGATAACATAAGTGATGAAAAGGCAGCTATTTATAGCACTGCAAGTTTAACATTAAAAGGTGGAAATTATACTAGATCAATGGAGAATAGCACGACCGATAGCGATGGAGGAAACTCTTATAACGTTATATATAGTGAGGCTAAAATCACTATTTCAAATGGCGCGAAGGTATATTTTTCAAAAACTAACCCAGGGTATTATAGTGATCTTGTTTATTGTTCTGACTCTTTAACTTTGAGAGACAGTGAATTAAGAGGTGGAAAGAGTACTGTCAATATATCCGATTCTTCTTCTAACAATTATTTATATGCCGGCGCAAAAATCATTCAGAATACGGAAGGTAATGTCTGTATAAATGCCAACGATAATTTCAAATTATATGATGATGATACGATTTTAGTAGAGTCGACAAACGGAATTGCTATATTGGTCAATTATAAAAAGGGTGGAAGTGTAACATTCTATGGCGGAACGATTAAAGGCAGAGATGGAGCTGTTGTTTTTGATTCTAATGATGCATGGACAAAGTTACCTACTATGTATTTGGGTCAAACAAAAAGCGATGTTCGCCCGGTTTTTGAGATCACTAAAGATGATGCTGAAAACAAGTTGATCGAAGCAATTGAAGGAATGACAGTTCGTTTCAACAATGCGATTTTTAAAGGACTTAATGAGGATGAAAAAGACAGAATCATTAATATAGAACCTACATTACCTTCATCAGGCGATAAAGATATAGTGTACAAAGCAAGTCTTGGTGGTTTTACGATAGATTATCCTGAAGGAGAAGAGGTAGTAAGCGTTTTAGATAAGAATGGGGATACCCATTATTATTCAACGATAAATCAAATGATAGAAAACCTGACAAGTGGCTCATCCATAACTTTATTGAGTGATATCAAATTGACAAGCACAGTTGTTTTTAAAGATGTTGTAGATATAACTATCGACTTGAACGGTCATAGTTTCGATGGTAATGGTCTTGAGGAAACGATCAAAATTCAAAACACATCTAATACAGCATCGCAAACAAGTGAATCAGCTTATTTTAACTTTATAAATAATGGGGAGAGCGTATCGAATATATCAGGAGAAATTCCTATTTATGTTAATTCATATAGTCAACCTTTGAAGATCTCCATTTGTGACAATGTTGATTTAAAAACGGAAAGCTTAAATAAGTTATACCTCACAGGGGAAGCTTATATGGAATATAACGACACGAATCTAGCGCTATTTAAAAACGGAATGTATTCAGCGGTTAATGGTGGAGAAAATAGGATCTATGGTTCTTTCTCATCAGCTGCAGATTTTAGTGAAGACAAAGTAGCGACGTTGCTAAATGATTATGAAGGCACGACTGTCATTTCAGGAGATGGAATATTAGATCTTAATCAAAAGACTTTCACTCATACTGGAAGTTCCGATATGATCTCTGTAGATATTTCAAATGGTGAACTCTGGATCATGAATGGAAAATTGATATCTAATGAAGGGCACGGAGCATTCTTCCTATATTCGACAAACAATCCAACTAATACAACATTAGTGCTTGAGAATGTTGAGATGACAGTATCAGGAGAAGATAAATATGGCATCGTATCGAACGGACAAGATATCGATAATTACTTACGCTTAATTGATTCAACATTATCAGTTCCAAATGGAACAGGTATTTATTTCCCTAGTACTGGTTCAGTAACTATCGAAAATTCAGTTATTGATGCAAAATACGTTGGTATACAGATGTGTGCTGGTGATTTGACTGTTAAAGGAAATGAAACATCGATAACAGCATCGTCAACTCCTATTGAAAAGACTGGTGACGGAGTTATAGCTGATGGTTCCGCAATCTCTATAGTCAAAAGAGATGGTTATCAAGAACTTGGAAATATCGTTATTGAAGACGGTAATTTCGTCTCTAAGAACAGCGAATCGGTAAAAACATATGAATTCAATAGTACAGATGGTGAAGTAGAATGGAAAGAATCTAATGAAAAGGTGAAGATACAAGGAGGGACATATTCTGATATATCTCCTATAAAGAACCTCGACGTCGAAGCTGATATAGATATCAAGTTAGAAAAAGATCAGATACTGGATGAAGTTTTGACAATTCCACAAGGTACTGTTGTTAATTTAGATACTAATGGAAAGAATATAACGCCTGTAGAAGGTAATGATTCTTCGGATGTAGTGGTCAATGGTACATTGAACATCAAAAATACTAGTAGTGAAGAAGGAAGTTTGTCTGATCTAAAGATCGAAACTTCTAGTGATGGAGTAGTTGTTGCAACTGGACCAAACAATCCTCTAGCTAACGATAACGTTGTAGACAACAGCAATCTTATTATTGGTGCTAATATAGAATTCGGATCATTAGATAGAATTGAAGAGGGCGAAGCTATCAAATTAGAAATAAGTCAAGATGAAAAACTAGAGCTAGTCAACTTGGTCAATAATCTAGCGAATATGAGTGAGAATGAGCTTATTGCTGGTCTGTATATGGACGCAAGCGATGCGGCTAGTTTCGAGAAAGCTAAAGTATCAGATCTAACACTCACAGTCTCAGTCACATCTCCGTTGCCTGACGATAATGATGTCAAACGCCTAGATTCAGCTCTAGACGATAGTAGGGATACTTTGCTTGCTTATGCTCAAATATCTCTAATCTTGAATGACGCAAATGGTGACGAAGTCGCAGTTATAAGAAAACTTCCTGAACAAAATGACATAGATGTCAAGATCACTGTCAGTGATCCTAAGACAGATGGGACTTATATGGCTATGAGCATCCATAGAAGTAGTGATACAGACACAACAGGATCTATGGTTACAAATAACGGAACTCTAAGTGGAGATATCGTAACTTATAGTTTAGATAAGTTCTCAACATTTGTCTTTATCCACAGGGCTCCTGTTAGCTCATCAGGCAATACAAAGCCTGACCATAGCTTTAGACCATCACCATCAAAAGATCTACCATCTAATACAAAAGAGTGTGTAGCAGAATTCGGTGATGCATATGTCTGGTCAGATGAATATGATGCATGTGTCATCAAGTTCATGATCGTGCCTACATCTGCTAGATAATAATTTGGAGCCATCGTTTGATGGCTCCATTCATTGAAACGCGTTATTGTCTATCTTTCAGCACATGTTAGCTATACAAAAGTAAGGTTCAAAACCTTCTCCACCCATGTGTTGATAACGGTACACTTAAGATAACCAATTTCGATCACATGACTTACCAAAATTGGTAAATTAACATGACTGTGATGAATGATGTGATCAACGATGATAGTTGTAATTGTAGATTAATCATAAGCAAGAAAATGATATAATTTACTCAATGAAAGACCTAAAGTTATTCACATCAAACATTGATGAAAAAGCTTTGGATCAAATAAATAAGTTGATGGAACAACCTGCTTTTTGTGATGCTAAGGTAAGAATAATGCCCGATGTACATACAGGAAGTGGTTGTACCATTGGTTTTACGGCTAATCTTGGAGATAAGGTTATACCTAATGTCGTTGGCGTCGATATTGGCTGTGGCATGTATGTTACTAAACTTGAAAAGGATATCGATCTTGATCTAGAAAAGCGAGATCAAATCATCCATGAATATGTGCCTAGTGGTCTAAATGTTCATGATACCGATCAAATATCTATCGATGTCTTAAAAGAGCTAAAATGCTTCTCTGGCTTAAAGAATACCGGATGGTTATTAAAGAGTTTATATTCGCTTGGTTCTGGGAATCATTTCATCGAAGTCGATATCGATGATGAAGGATATAAATATTTAGTCGTCCATACTGGATCTAGAAACCTAGGAAAACAAGTCTGTAATTACTATCAAAACAAAGCTATCGAGATCCACTCAAGAAAGAATAGATATAACGAAGAAGTAAAAGAGATCGTTGAGCGTTGCAATAAGGAAAATAGAAGATCTGATATTCAAAAGGAAATAAAGGCATTTAAAGAAGAGTTTGAAAATAGAGTTCCTGATATGCCAAAAGATCTTTGTTACTTAGAAGGTAATGATCGCGATGACTATCTTTTCGATATGAAGATCTGTCAAGGATTTGCAAAAGAGAATAGAAGAGGTATTGCTAAAATCATATTAGAGCACATGGGTATCAAAGAAGATATGATCGTAGAGACTTTTGATACTATCCATAACTATATTTCTTTTGAAGACAATATCGTAAGAAAAGGTGCGATATCGGCAAGACTTAATGAGAAACTCATCATCCCGATCAATATGCGCGATGGCTGTATCATTGGTATCGGTAAAGGTAATGATGATTGGAATAACTCTGCTCCTCATGGTGCTGGCAGGATAATGACAAGAGCCAAAGCTTTCAATACTCTTAAACTAGATGATTATAAAGAATCTATGGAAGGTATCTATACTTCATCTGTTAGCTTAGATACGATCGATGAAGCACCTATGGTCTATAAACCGATGCAAGAGATAATCGATAATATCAAAGATACCGTTGATATATTAAAGATCATCAAACCGATATATAACTTCAAAGCTAGTGATAAGGAACGCTCATGACTTTAAGAGAACTATTAAAACTCATTAACAACAAACAAGATATCGAATACATCGTATCTTTCTTTGCGATGCACTTAAACGACTCATCTAATGATCATGTATTAAGGCATATAAAAGATGATAAAGCTTATCAAAGGATCAGTTCAATGATCGACGAGTTACTAAGTCTTGATGTCAAAGTAAATGATAGTAGATTATGCACCGAGAGAAGTATCGATGATTTTTATGGCAAGGGTGAAGAATACTATTTTGATAGTTATATAATGGAAAAGGATGACGACAGTCATTATTCGTTAGACTTTATCGATTGGCGTGAAGTGATCGATTCTAAGATCGATGAGCATTCACTATTCAAATATGGTTATCTTGATGTAGCTACAAGCATCATGTGGGAATTATCATTCCTTGGTTTAATCTGAAAACGGTAGAAAAAGAGCTCAAAGAATTAGCAGATACAATAGATGAAGAAGATCAAAGTGAACCCAAGCATACAATAGAAGAGCTTTTTGAAGAATTGAATGCAGATGATTAAATAAAGTAAACTAACACTATAAGGATATTAAGGAGATCATATAGTATGATGCAAAATAACTTAAAAAAGAATAATGATTTAAAAATGGACAATTATCCATTCTATTCCAAAGATAATATCGCAGAACTAGAAAGAAGAATTTACAATTTAAAAACAGGTAAATCATCTCTTGTTGAGCATGATCTTATCGAAGAAGATGGTTACAAGAATAACACTAATCTTTATTATCCTGCAATCTTTCATAAAGCTGAATCTAATGAGTCTGGTTTTTGGATCGAGTTTCCTGATATAGACGGGGCATTTACAGAAGGAAAAGACATGGACGAAGCCATGAATATGGCAAAAGATTGTTTAGACCTAGTGCTTTCATACTATATAGACGAAGGCAAGCAATTGCCAAAGCCATCTTCACTTGAAGACA
>CALVCT010000078.1 GCA_944326055.1 uncultured Erysipelotrichaceae bacterium | reverse complement strand
ATTACAATATAAACCAACATCTTCATAGGACTTAGATATGATGGAGCATTCAAAAAAGAGGCCTAAGCCTCTTTGTGTTCTTTTTGAGCTTTGATGACCTTCATCCTTGAGAAGTCCTCACGTTCCTTCTCTTCAAGAGCTTCAGTAATGAACTTTTGGGTATTCTCAAAGTTTGGAATGACGATATTCTTAAGGGCGTTGGCCCTTTTTTGGGTCTTGCGTATCGCTGATGCGAGTCGATAGACAGAATTATCTACTTCCGCTAAGACCATCGTCAGTTCTTTGACTTTTTGAAATTGGACATAAGCTTCATCCACACGTGAGTTAGTCTCGACGAGCCCATATTCGATCTTCGTATCTCTACTTGGTTCATAGATGACATTAGGTACTTCCACACCCATGACACTGCGATAAGTTATGCGTACTGTATCGTCGACTTTGACTTGGGCAGCGATATTCGAGATGACACCTGTCGATATGTTGGCTTGTTGGAGATAATAATATCCTAATGCATAAGCATCAGTTATCTCATTTCGCATCATCTTGACTTTGTCGACCAAAGCCATCATCTCACGGATCAAGATATTGCGCTTGCGGTCCATGAGGTCAAAACCTGTCTTAGCTAAGGCCAAAGACTTCTTGACTTGGATGAGGTTACCTTTAGTCGCGAATACCTGAGCCATTATTGTTCACCCTTGAGAGCTAATTCGATCGTCCTTTGTGCGTGTTCAGGATCGTAATTCTTTTTGATCAGTTCGTTATCTAGACGGTCGAGCTCTTCTTTTGGTAGTGTCGAAAGTAGGGCCCAGCCTAAATTAAGAGTCTCTTGGATCGATCTTTTGACTTTGAAGCCCTGACCGATAAAGACTTCTTCAACAAGCTTACCAAAAGCGATATAACGCTTATCAGTCTCTGACAGTTCATCTTCACCGATGACGCTCGCTAAAGATCTTGCATCGACGACTTTCGCATAAGATGCGAAGATCTGGTTTGCTACATCTTGATGATCACCTCGTGTATAACCCTCACCAATGCCATCCTTCATAAGTCTTGAAAGACTCGATAGGATACTGACTGGTGGATAGATACCATTAAGATCCATATCACGATCTAAGACGATCTGTCCTTCTGTGATATAACCTGTAAGGTCAGGTACTGGATTGGTGATATCATCATTAGGCATCGTTAAGATAGGGATCTGTGTGACAGAGCCTTTAGCACCTTTGACGATACCAGCACGCTCATAGAGTGAAGCTAGATCACTGTATAGATAACCAGGATATCCTTTTCTACCTGGGATCTCACCTTTTGAAGAAGAGAACTCACGCAGAGCCTCACAATATGAAGTCATATCAGTCAAGATGACTAGAACATGCATATCACATTCATAGGCTAGATACTCAGCGACCGTTAGAGCACACTTAGGTGTGATGATCCTTTCAATGATCGGATCATTAGAAAGGTTGATGAACATGCAGACTTTTTCCATGACGCCTGTCTCTTCAAAAGATCTCTTGAAGAAATCAGCGACATCGTTTTTAACGCCCATCGCACCAAAGACGATGGCGAAATTATCCTTGTCGTCACCTGAAAGCTGTGCTTGTTTGACGATCTGGACAGCTAATTTATCATGTGGCAGACCACTGCCTGAGAAGATCGGTAACTTCTGACCGCGGATCAGTGTATTTAGACCATCGATCGCACTGATACCAGTCGAGATATAGTTCCTAGGATATTCACGAGCTACCGGATTTAAAGGTTTACCATTGATATCTGCAAACTTCTCCGCATACACTTCACCAAGACCATCGATAGGACGTCCGCTTCCTGAGAAAGTACGTCCCAGTACTTCTTTAGATAAAGCGATCTCCATTGGATGACCTAGTAATCGCGTCTTCGTGTTCTTCTTTGAAAGACCCATCGTTCCTTCAAAGACTTGCACGATGATCTTATCACCTTCGATCTCTACGACCCTACCAGTACGCAAAGAACCATCAGCCATCTTTACTTCGACGACTTCTTCAAAACCGACATCTTCGACGTTTTCATAGACGACCAAAGAACCACTGACTTCACTTAATCCTAAAATCTGTTTTGCCATATGAGACCTCCTATACGATAGTCGCTAAGAGTTCATCGATCTTAGCTGGATAGCCATCTAACATACCGATATCATCATTCGGTACATCATACTTGATCTTGATGAGAAGATCGAAGACACCAGTATCAGCAATTAGTGATACTGGGATACGTTTATTGACAAGCTTGATACATTCTTTATTGAGATATGAGATCACTTTAAGCATCTTGTATTGTTTCTCTAAAGGTACATATGTATCATCCGCATGATAAGCGTTTTGTTGTAGGAAGCCGACACGGATGACTTTTGCGATCTCAAGAGTCAGTTTCTGATCTTCTGGTAAGACATCAGAGCCGATGAGTTTGACGATCTCATTGAGCTTTTGCTCATCATGTAAGATAGCGATGATCTCATTGCGCAATGATAAGAAATCACGTGCTACGTTCTTACTATACCAATTAGCTAGATCATCGACATACTCACTATAGCTTTGGTTCCAGTTGACAGCTGGATAATGTCTTGCATAAGCAAGTGACTTATCCAAAGCCCAGAAAGATCTAACGAAACGTTTTGTATTCTGAGTAACTGGCTCAGAGAAGTCACCGCCTTGTGGCGAGACCGCACCGATGATCGTAACTGAACCTTCTGTATCATTAAGATTATCGACATAACCTGCGCGTTCATAGAATTGAGCGATACGCGAAGGGAGATATGCAGGGAAGCCCTCTTCAGCAGGCATCTCTTCAAGACGTCCACTGATCTCTCTTAGAGCTTCTGCCCAACGTGATGTCGAGTCAGCCATGATCGCTACATGGTAGCCCATATCACGATAATATTCAGCAAGAGTGATACCTGTATAGATACTAGCTTCACGAGCTGCAACAGGCATATTAGATGTATTAGCGATGAGTACTGTCCTATCAAGTAGTGGCCTATTCGTTCTTGGATCGACAAGTTCAGAGAATTCTTCTAGGACCTGCGTCATCTCATTACCACGTTCACCACAACCAACATAAACGATGATGTCGGCATCACACCATTTAGCGATCTGATGTTGTAGCATCGTCTTTCCAGCACCGAAACCACCTGGTACAGCGGCTGCACCACCCTTAGCGATAGGGAAAGTCGTATCAAGGACCCTTTGTCCTGTGACTAGGGGGATCGAGATCATACGACGATGTTTGATCGGACGTGGTACTTTGATCGGCCATTTCTGGCTCAAAGCGATCTCATGGATCTGACCAGTCACATCTTTGATCTTCATGACTGTTTCATAAGCTGTATACTGGCCATCTTCTTTAACATCGATGACTTCGCCAGCGATATCACTTGGGACCATCGATCTGTGGACGATGAGTGTCGTCTCCTGTGTCTCTGCAAAGATAGTGCCGCCTTTAACGACATCTCCTACTTTGACTTTGAACTTGACGTCCCATTTTTTATCTTTATCTAAAGAGGTTAGAGTCTGTCCTTCACTGATAAAAGCACCATCGATCTTTTGGATATCCTTTAAAGGTCTTTCGATACCATCAAAGATATTCGATAAGATGCCAGGACCTAAAGTTACAGAAAGGAGCGTCTTAGAACCTTCGACTATCTCGCCAGGTTTAAGTCCTGTAGTCGATTCATATACTTGGATCGTCGTCTTCTCATCTGTGATACCGATGACTTCTCCCATCAGACGCTTATGGCCAACATAGACCATCTCCATCATTGAGAAATCACTTGTATCACGTACTGTAACGACCGGTCCATTTATCGAGTAGATCTTATTTTCCACGCTTTTCTCCTTTCTAGATCGTAAAACCAGAATGGTCGATGAACCATTCAGTCTGCGATTTGAAGTTCGTATCTAGACTTAGATCGTATTCTGTATCTTGGCTCTTGGAGATATAAGTGAGACCACCGATCTCAAAATAAGCTTCTTTTACCTCGACATCTTTGGCTTTGAGCTCTTTTTTGATGAGATCGATATCTTCTTTGCGAGCATAGATGACGCCGCCATCAAAAGGTATCGAAGCCATCTTTTCTTTAAGATATTCCTCATAATCCTTTGTCTTAGTAAAAGCTATAAGACGCTTTTTCACATCATCGAAAAGCTGCGATACGAGCTCTTCTCTTAAAGATAATAGCTTTCTTTTCGTATCCATCTTCTGACGTGACGCCTCTGTGACAGCTAAGACTTCTAGATCGTTGAGTTCCTTCTCTAGATAAGTGTCCTGCTCCTTTTTTAAGCCAGCTTTGTAGTGTGCTAATTCATCATCATGCAACATACTGATCTCATATTCGATCTGATCGATGACGAGCTGTGCTTGTTCTTTGATGTCGTCTTTGATATTCTTTATCACTTCATTTTCCATAAGCCACCTCACTAAATCTTGATGCCTATCGCCTCTGAGATATATGAGTCGATAGTCTCACCGATATTGGCACTACCATGACGATCTGGTATCTCGACCAATAAAGGCGATCTTAAATTGAGTTTGTATTCAGAGATGATCTCCGGTGCCAAGTCGACGATGATAGTCGTCATCAAAATGATCCCGATATCCGGATCTTTGATCAGTTTATCTAAAGTAGTGATGACCTCTTCTTTCTTATGTACGACGACACCCTCGATACCAGCGAGCCTTAAGCCCATTTGTGTATCGACATTATCACTGATACAAAATACTCTCATGTCTCTCCTTATAGACTGTTGATCAATAAGATCGAAATGAGAAGACCGTAGATAGCGACACCTTCACCTAAGGCAACGAAGATCATAGCCTTACCGAAGTTATCACTGTTCTCTGAGATCGCACCGAT
This sequence comes from uncultured Erysipelotrichaceae bacterium, assembly GCA_944326055.1. Classification (GTDB taxonomy): domain Bacteria; phylum Bacillota_I; class Bacilli_A; order Erysipelotrichales; family Erysipelotrichaceae; genus JAHHTG01. The sequence goes on along the minus strand of CALVCT010000078.1, from coordinate 10,824 downwards.
AGCAGCAGGTGCTGCAGCTGCAACTGCGATACCAGCACCGATACATGAACAACCTGTAACTAGTGCAGCAGCGATGAAGCCAAGACCTTGAGCAAGTGTACCTGTGATACCATCTTCAGCAAAAACATGGCTAGTCGATAAGACTAAAGTCAAAGCGAAGACGCCTGTGAACATTGCGACATGTGATAATACACGTCTTTTTGCATTAGCGCTATTTACGCCTTTGCTCATGAAGTAGATGGAAGCGAACACTAAAGCCATACCACCAAGGACAAACATAATTTCTAACATCTAAAATAACCTCCTAAAAATCTATCTTACAGATGCGAGGGCAACATACTTCTTGCCGCCTCCATCGTAATACCTTGAGAACATCTCATAATATTCAAGTCTTAATGTCTGGATACCGACGATGAGTCCTTCAAGTCCCATGACGAACAGATTACCGATCACAAAGACGACAGGACCAGCGACACCCGTCATTCCGACCAGTGTCATGACCACCAACATCATACCAGCATGTGACAAGATAAAACCACCGACACGAAGGAAGGACATCGTATTAGAGACATATTCGAGGATCGTAGCGATCATCTCAAATAGACCTTGCATAATGAAGCTTGGCCAACCCTCTTTTGGCGTCATTGGCTTACCTTCTAGCTTCTCTGTAAGTGGTTCTTTAAGTAAGAAGCAAATAAATGGCAAGACGACAAAGATGATGATGAATGGTGCTGTCAGTACATTACCACCCAATAAGACCATATTAGCTGCTGCAAAGATGACATATGAATAGAAGATGAATCCCGCAACACCTGATGTCGAAAAGAGCAGCTCGCCCCAAGCTTTACGCTTGTAGTTCTTATAGATATTGAAGCCCATCGAGACTAAGATAAGGATCATACCGATCGCGACAGCGCCACCTAGTAAGATCATCGTATAGCTGCCATCCATGACTTCGATAAGTTTATGTTCTGTGCCAAAGAGCGTTTGATGTACAGGAACAAGGATCTCTTCATCTCCAAACACACTGCCGAAAAGAAAACCAAACACCATCGCAAAGATACCAATGCGTGAGATGATACCAAAGAGCTTGTTCTTTTTCTTCTTGATGTCATATAGATAAGTACCACCAAGAAACAATAAGAAGCCCTGTCCAAGGTCACCGAACATGATCCCAAAGAGCAGACAATAGGTGATGCCAAGGAAGACTGTCGGATCAAAGTCTTTATAATCTGGTAAAGAATACATCTCAACGAACATCTCAAACGGTTCAAAGAAGCGATTGTTCTTTAAGAGAGTCGGAGCTTTAAGATCAGGACGCTCACTTGGATCCTCCAACTTGATCGTGACTGGAATATCTTTAAAAGCTGCACGATATTCTTCTTCTTTATTTGCTGGAATGAAACCAGACAATGTATAGTCTTTATCATCCATGATCGTGACATAGTCATATAAGTGATAAAGCTCATCGTTCCTCAAACAGAACGCATAGATATCTTCAAGCCTCTCTTCATAACGTGAGATGACTTCATGGACATCGATATTTGGGATACGTATCTCTTCAAAGAACAGCGAATTGAGTAATTTTCTTACATCGCCATAGAAAGTATTGGAAGTAGCGACGACTACCCAATGATATTGAGAATTGGAGTGAAGGATACAGGTCTCAACAGTCTTATTATCGGCATAACTCAGCTTCTTATAAGAATCAAGAGGCAGTCTTCCAAAGTCGAAGTGCATATATTGACAACTATGTAAAGCTTCAAAGTCGCACTCACTGAGCTTATCTAATGCCTTGCGATCATCTTCCGTCAGTAAGACATCTTCGCCACAAGACGATAGCTCGATATCTTTTGAGAGGTCCTTGATGAAACTTTCGATCTCTTCTTTACTATAAGACTTAGAGGAATCTTCACGCTCTTTGATCGTAAGACCGATCGAATTAGCTAGATTCTTCAGATTATTGAGATAGTCTGAATAGTTATTCTCTTCATTCAAGACTTTACCGCCATTATCTTCGTTGATTATATTGATGGCCAGCTCTGGATGTAATAGCCCTGATCTAGATGATGCCATAAGCATCGCATCTAGATGCTCATGATCACTGATCACGCTGGCAAATTTCATTTTGACGATCGACATTTTTATACCCCCTTCACTCTAATATATCAACATGCGTTTGATCTGATCGACAGGGACTTTATATCTGACCCCCTCGATGATATCGATGATGTTTTCGATCTCGATCCCCATAAGGACCATATAGGCATATAAGACAAGGTTCGGATCACTAGAGAATAAGATCTGACGCTTGTTCATATTGTAGTTGATCATCTTTGTCGTATGTTCGATATATAAGAAGTTGACTTCTTTGATATAGTTCTTATAACTTGAATCCATCAGACGATCGAAGACATGATCAGCATCCGTATGTTCGATGATATCTTCGATATCTTTCTTTGAGAATCTGGAATAGATAGGTGTGATCAGTGATCTGATGATCGCTGGACTTGCATTGAAGTACTTTTTAAGACGATAGATCTTTGAGATGTTGTCGAGCTCAACTTCTGTATTGAAGAGCTCCTCGACAGCTTCACGATCTTCACCTTTGAAGCTGTTTCTGACAAAGTCTTGCATTCTTTGATAATAATAACGATGTAATTCTTGATCAAGACCAGTAAAATCAAAATCATTCATATCGGTCTTGGCATAGCGCTCGACGATATCATGATAAGGTGTTCCTTTAAGGACGGATAACAACTCATCAAAACTACGACAAGCGACGATAGCCTTAAGATCGAAAGTGATATGGCTTTCGATGATGACTGGCAATTTAGCTACTACTTGATCATAATCCCTGATGACAAATGAGCGTATCACCGTCTGGATAAGATTGATCTCGGATTGGGTCGCTATCGTATCAGTAAAGCCTGTAGCTTTTGATCCAAAAGCATAGCGTAAGATCTTCGATAGACGTATTATAAGATCATTGCGGATCAAGATCTCAAGTTGACCACGATGTAGAGCTTTCTCATTGATACCATCTAGACTATCACGAAAATAAGTCTCGTTTTTTAGATATGAAGCGATCTCCGGCACAGAGCGCTTCTGAACGAGATTGTTATAGTCGGTATCTTTTAGACGCTTGGCATAGATAGCCTTCGTCTTTGTTGTCATCGCGTTGAGTACAGCTTCCATACTAAAACCTATCTGATGCACGCATCAAACAGTTCTTGCTCCCACTTATCTTTCTTAGCCTCAAATCGCGCCTTGAGGTCATTTGCTTGCTTAGTATATAACGCTTCGTTGTCAGTCTTGTCTTGAGCGATCTTTTTATCAAGTTCACTTTTACGATCTTCAACTTGCTTCTCAACTTCTTGCCAACTGCGTTTAGCTATCTCTTCTTTTTCGGCAGCTATCGCTTTGATGACCGATGCTTTCTTTTCATATACATCATTAACGCTCTGCATCGTCTCTTTATCGAAAGCGATGAGTTTCTTTACATCTTCCAGTTCCATAGCTGACCCCCTTACGTCTTGTTATTCTAACACTTTGCCATGTAAAAGCAAACTGCTTTTATAAACAATCGATACATAAATAAAAATGGTCATCGTCTTAGGCGATGACCTATTCCCAAGCTATGAGCTTATCATTATAGAAATGCTTCAAAGCTAGATACATATATTCGATGTCTTTTGTACCACAAGTCTCATAGACAGAATGCATCGCAAGTTGTGCGATACCGATATCCGCCATCCTGATCGAAGTATGTTTATTAGCGATATTGCCAAGTGTACTGCCACCCCTTGTATCAGAGCGGTTGGTGAAGTATTGATATGGTATATCATTCTCTTCTAGCAGTGATGTTAGGATGCTGGCTGATAGAGCATCAGTCGTATAAGATTGGCTGGCATTGACTTTGATCGTGATCCCGCCATTCATCTTCGGGAAGTTTACTGGATCTGCTTTTTCTGGATGTGCAGGATGGATCGCATGAGCACTATCTAAAGACAGAGCATATGATCTAGCCGCAACACGCGCCAGATCAAGCCCTAAAGCTTTTGTGATCCTTTCTAGATTTACTTCTAAAAAATCGCTATCTGCACCTTGATAAGTACTGGATCCGACTTCTTCATTATCGAAGATCACAGCGATATCGATAGCTTCATCATCAAAGGAATCGATGAGAGCTAAAAATGCCAGTGTCGCTCCTAAGAGATCATCTAAATGATGAGCACTGCATAGTCCCGCTTCTTTATAGATGGCGTGTTTTAGACGAGGATAGAGATAGAGATCATAATTCACGACCTCTTTTTGGACCTTGGATTCAAGATACTTCTTTAGATCAAAGTCCTGATCTAGTGTGATGATAGGCAAGAGGTCGCTTTGCGCATTAGGCTTGAAACCATTATTTGCCTCTCTATTTTGATGGATAGCTAATGACGGAATGATGCAGAAGTCTTCATCTAAGATAAAGCTCTCACTTTTGAGCTTGCCATCTTCTTTAATGATGAGACGTCCAGCTAAAGATAGTGGACGATCAAACCAAGGTGTGAACAGTGCCCCACCATAAGGCTCAGTATTGAGCTTGACATAGTTACCATCTTTAATAAGACTCTGCGGCTTGAGCTTGAAGCTTGGACAGTCGCCATGTGCCGCTACGATCTTTAGCTGCGCTTTTTCTAGCTTGCTTCCGACATTGACGATCATGATCGATGAGTCATTGCGCCTAATATAATAACCTTTACCCTTTTCGATCACATACTCTTGACTCTCTTTGAGCTCAGTGTATCCTTCAGTATCTAATAGTTCACTGATATTATGGACGACTTGAAAGGCTGTTGGTGAGCGATCTAAAAAATCTAATACTTCCTCGATCATTACTTAGTCTCCTCGATCAGAGCGATGACTTCATCGAGCTTGTCGCCATTACCGATAAGACTTGTTTTGAACTCACCATTCACCATCGCAAAGATGTGCGGCGTATAGATGATAGCTTGTCCATCTTCATGACGAAGGATAGGATCTAGGATCGTCGTAAGATCATCCATATAAGCAAAGAAATCATATTCTTCACTGTATGGATCAAGATAGTAGATCGTCGCATCAGTCTCAGCAGCCGCTTCTTCAAATGTCGCGACACTGCTTTGACAATTTGGACATTCAGTATAACCGATATAGAAGACAGCTGTACCATCTTCTTCATAGACTCTTATGAATTCTTCTGGTGTGATGCCACGGAAGTGATGATCCGTCGCCGGCATCCCTTCATAGCCACTCATATCGACATCGAAACTCGAGATCTCGACATAGTTCTTCTCTTCATTTGAACATCCTGTCAACACTAAAAGGATGCCCATAAGTAATAATAGTAATTTTTTCATGATCTTCCCTCTTTCATATATAAGATGACAGGTATCATCATCTCATCTTTCGTCACTCCTGCATGAGCTGCTTTCATAAAGAAGTCTGGATCGACTTTCGATATCATATCTTTGTCGCTCTTAGCTATCGCGATGAAATCGCCTATAAATTCATCGAAGCGCTCATGATCGATTCCATCTCCAAAAAGCTTCGACTTCTTTACATCTTCTTTTTCTAGCAAGATAAAATCATCTTCAAAAAGCTCTTTGAACTCTTGAGCGAAGACCTCCCTCTTCCCGTCTTTGATATAAAAAGCTGCTGCTCTACCTTCGATAGCGATCGGGCGACGAAGATGATCTTTTAGTTTTGTGTCATAGATGTTGATCGTCTCACCAATATCGACTAGACCATGATCTGCAACGATCACAAGTAATGTATCAGGACTAAGATCATCAGCTACCCTTTGAAGTTCTCTTTCGATATCGCAAAGCAGATCATCACACCTCTTATGATCGACGCCCTCCTTGTGCATCAAGGAGTCATACTTATCATAATAAGCATAAGCATAACGTATATTACTGAAACTAGCTTCGATGATCCTATCTGCGAAAGTTTCAAGCCCATCATAACCACCATCCCTTATGTAAAAAGGTTCGATATCGATGGCACTGATGCCCTTCTCACGCAGTTCATCGACGGTCGTCCTTACAGGTAAGATATCTTCGATGAGATCAGGATATTTCTTCTTTGTATAATAGCCTTCATCCATGAAGATCGTAACGATGTCATCGACTTCTTTTATATAGCTCGTCCAGCCAAGATAACCATTCATATTGGGAGACTTGCCATTTTTGATCGATGTTGTCGCGGCAACTGTCGTTGGTGGGAAGACTGTCGATACTTCAGTATATAGATGAGACAAGAGGAAACCGTCTTGTGACAATTTCCTCTTGATAAGTCTTGATCCCATACCATCGATGAGCACGATGAAGATCTTCTCTGGTCTTTTTTCTTCTAAGAGAGCTTTGAATCTCGCATCAGCTTTATATACGCTATCTAAGCCAAAGTAGCCTCTGATCGCTGCTACATAGCTTAAGATGCACTCATCGTAGTTTACAAACATTAAGCGATATCCTTAATGAAGGCCATGTAAGCACGATATGCTTCATAGATATCGACCTTACTTGCAACTTCGCTTGGTGCGTGCATATTTTGGACAGCGATACCAGCATCGATGACTTCCATATCTAAATTAGCTAAGATATAAGCGATAGTTCCGCCACCACCTTGATTGACCTTGCCAAGTTCAGCTGTCTGCCATGCAACATCATTATCATCCATGACTTTTCTTAGCTTAGCGATAAACTCTGGGTTCGCATCATTACAACCACTCTTGCCTCTTGCGCCAGTATACTTATTGAAGACGATACCTTTACCAAGATAAGCTGTATTCTTTGGTTCATTGACACTAGCATAATTTGGATCGAATCCAGCTGAGACATCACTTGAAAGCATATAGCTATTGCTGAGGGTCCTTCTTAAAGTGAGCTCACTATATTGGCCACATTTCTCAAGCAGTTCAGCTAAGACGTTCTCAAAGAAACGTGATTGCATACCTGTACTGCCTTGTGATCCAACTTCTTCTTTATCTACAAGCAAGCAACAAGCTGTACGCTCTGGAGCTTCAATATCTAAGATAGCAGCTAGTGATGTATAAGCACAGATCCTATCATCATGACCATAACCCATGACCATCGAACGATCTAAGCCATAATCACGTGCTCTTTCAGCAGGAACGACTTCGATCTCAGCACTGACGAAATCATCTTCTTCGATATCATACTTCTCTTTTAAGATGTGTAAGATGTTCTCTTTGACAAACTCTTTCTTCTCTTCATCAGCGACTTTAAGTGGAATAGAGCCAACTAAGACATTGAGGTCTTCACCTTCGATCACCTCGCCAGCTGTCTTCTTCATCTGATCTTTAGCTAAATGGATCAAAAGATCGCTGATACCGATCACTGGATCATTATCGTCATCACCGATCTTGACTTCGACTTTTGTGCCATCTTTCTTGACGACGACACCATGTAGAGCCATCGGTCTTGCGACCCATTGATAAGTCTTGATACCACCATAGTAATGTGTATCAAGTAAAGCTAAGCCGTTATCTTCATATAGTGGATGTTGTTTAAGGTCGAGACGTGGTGAATCGATATGTGCACCTAAGATGTTCATACCTTCAACTAGTGGTCTTTTACCAACGACAAAGAGACATAGACCTTTATCACGGTTATTGAAATAGACCTTATCGCCTTCTTTTAGACTATCGACTTTTCTTGCATCTTTGAAACCCTTAGCTTCAGCGAGCTCGATAGCTTTCTTCGTCGCTTCTCTTTCTGTTTTGGAATTGCTTAGATAATCTTTATAACCTTCTGAGAATTCCATAACGACAGACATATTATCTGCATATTTTTCCCAAGCTGTTTTCATCGTATATCCTCCATTTCTCATAGCCAATATTATACACTTATTTCAAGATAGGTGACATAATTTGCTATTGAACAAGCTAGTGTGATAGATCTTCAAACATGTTTTGAAACATCAACTATCGACCACTTTTAGATGCTAGATCCTTTTGATGTTCTTTTGACTGAACTTTCTATTTCAAGATAGACTTTGATACCAAAGACACATCTTCTTTTATCATCAAAGGACGTATTTATTTAATAAGCTATCCATGATAATATCTCATCATGAAAAGATACTATGTATTATTTGAAGGTCAAGTCCAAGGTGTAGGCTTTAGATGGCGGCTTATGGATATCTGTAGTAAGATGCATATCACAGGTACTGTAAAAAATCGCAGTGATGGAAGAGTAGAAGCTTATATGCAAGGTGAGTCAGCTGATATCTTAAGTGCTATCGATAGACTAAGACACACAAGTCCATGGATCATCATCGAAGACTATCACATGAAAGAAGTCGATATCATCGCTGATGAGCGAGGCTTTGATGTGCGCTATTAGTGTACCATTCCATAACGATACTGGCAGCGACAGCGACATTGAGTGAATCGATATTAGCCATCGGTATCTTGATGACTTCATCTGCCATCATATAATAGCGCTCTTTGATCCCATGTCCTTCATTGCCCATGATGATGGCATATCTGTCTGGGACTTTTGTATCATAGAGATCCTTAGTCTCATTATATAGACCTGTGGCTAAGACTTTAAGTCCTTGATCTTTAAGGTCTTTTATCGTCATATCTAGATCTTGACGGACGATCTTCATATCAAAGAAACTAGTTCCAGCAGCCTCTAGACATTTCTCATTGTATATATCAGCTGAATTCTCCGATAAGATCACACCATCAAAACCAAAGATCCTTGCAGTATCGATGATCATACCGATGTTTTGTGGATCAGCCAGATCATCTAATAAGATCAGCCTATCTGCTTTTTTGATCACATCTTTTTTTATATAACACTCGGCGACTTCTGTGATATCTTTGCCTTCACTTATCTTTGCCATGACATCACAAGAAACGATAATCTCATCTTTATACTCGAACTTAGAGCCTTCTTTTTTGATGAGCATCTTTACAAGACCATATTCTAAAGCTTTATCGATCATCTTTTGATCATATAAAAGATAGGTCTCTTTTCGATACTTCCTTTGATGTAGACGACATAAGTCTTTTACTTTTTGATTAGTCAAAGATGTGATCATCATCTCATCCTCAGTGCTGTACAGATCACAGCTAAAGCACTAGATGCATTGAGTGCTGGTCTAAAATCACTATGATAAGGGATGAATACTTCATCATCACACATATGTAAGACATCTTTATTGATGCCTCTTTTTTCTCCACCTAAGATGATCACCTTCTTTTTAGGGACATCATACCTAAAAAGATCTTTAGCTTTATCAGTGCGTGACATAGCGATCAGATGATGATCTTTAGCCAATAGATCAAGATCTTTGATGATATCATCACTCATCGTGATATCGAGCATATCAAAAGCACCAGCTGATGACTTGATGATCGTCTCTTCCATATTCGAAAGATCGCGCTTATTCATAAGCACATGATCATAACCAAAGGCTTTTAGAGTCCTGAATATATAGCCGAGATTGAAGGGGTCTTCGATACCATCGATCATGAAATACGTATCTTTTGTAAGGTCGATCTTTTGATATTCTCTCGCACTCACAAAAGCGATGATACCACCATGCGTCTTACCGCTAGCTAGCTCATCGATCTTTTCTCTATCTTCTCTGATGACCTTTATCTGAGCTTTAGCGGCGATCTTCAAGATATAGTCGACATCACGACTCTTCTTATCCTTTGCGATATAGATAGCTTCAATGTGTCTTTTCTTTGATGAGATAGCCGACTTTGTCGCAAGTGCTCCTTCAAATATCATATCTTCCTCACCATATCACCTTTATGTACTTCAAAAGGCACCTTCACATAGATGATAGACATTGGCTTATTAGCGAGATCTAGTTCATTTCCTTCCACATCTAAGATGCAAGTAAGCACAAGTCTCTCATTATCGACAGTCGGTCCAAATACCTCAAGAGCATCACCTTTACTAAAACGATTCCTAACTTCGATCTTGGCTAGACCAGTATCATTATCATAATCTAAGATAAGGCCGACGAAGTCATGAGTGACCATCGCTGCTTCTTTTTCATAGATCTGGCGCTCCTTATCAAGCTTACCATCAAGAAAACCGATCGAGCTATGACGATTCTCTGCTTTTAGGATCTCTGCATCATAATACGCGATGCGATCGCTTGAAAGATGACCTTTCTCATATATCTCATCGATGAGCTTACGATAAGTCTTAGTGATCTGAGCGATATAATAAGCGCTCTTCATCCGGCCTTCGATCTTAAGTGATGCGACACCACACCTTATCATGCGTTCGATATAAGCTGTCGCTCTAAGATCCTTTGAAGCCATCGAGAAAAGATGCTCGTCATCACTTATGAGCTTTTCATCTTCATATAGCTCATAGCGCCAGCGACAACTATGGGCACAGCCTCCTCTGTTGGCGTCTCTTAAGCACATCCTATTTGACAATGTACAACGACCACTGTAGTTTGAACACATACCACCATGGATGAAGACTTCAAGCGGTACATCGACCTTCTTTGCGATAAGTTCGATCTCACTCATCGCACACTCACGCCCCAAGACGACACGGTCAGCACCCCACATCGCTAAAGTCTTCACAGCTTCAGAACTAAGTGATGAAGCTTGGGTACTGATGTGTACTTCAAGATGCTTCGAGATCTTTTTGATGATAGGAATAAGCGCAAAAGACTCGATGATCAGAGCATCGACGCCCATCATATCTAACTCTCTTATATACTCTTTGATACCAAAGAGATCATCATCATGGAAGACCATATTGACAGTCACATAGACCTTTTTTTGCATCG
>CALVCT010000077.1 GCA_944326055.1 uncultured Erysipelotrichaceae bacterium | reverse complement strand
ATACGACTTGATGCCTTCTTTCATTATCTTATTATCATTGATAAAAGTACTTATTACATTACATAAGTATAATACTATCTTATCGTTCGTTCGTTCGTTCGTTCGTTCGTTCGTTCGTTCGTTCGTTCGTTCGTTCGTTCGTTCGTTAAGATGGTTGCGATACTCTTGTCATGTGTCAAGTGTTTCATCGGTATTATCTTAGCATTTCCTAAACTTCATTTAAAGTGAGAAATATGTTTTAGATGCGAAGTGTTAATAAAAGCCATCTTTCGATGACTTTATGATGCAAAGTAGTTCTCAGGTCTGAGACGGCATGGTGCACCAACACCATTCTCACATAACCTACTTAATGCAGCTGATCCCCAACCGCAGTTGAACGACTTAGTATAGTTTCTTTCAAGATATGATGGAATATCGACAAGATTTCCTTCACCAAGATAGAAGAGCTCGACATGGCTATGTGGTCCTGTACTATTACCACTTGAGCCAACTTGAGCTATCTGTTGTCCTTGGACCACGATATCTCCTTCAGCTACTTGTAGTGTTCCAGCTAATAAGTGACAGAAGATAACGCCATAGATACTGCCACCGGCTGACACCATGAGATAGATCTGATTACCACCATAGATCTCACCACCACCAGCAGAACCACAACTATCACCAAGATAACCTGTTGGACAACCATCTGATGAGATAAGGACGACACCTGTTGCAGGAGCATAGATCTCTGTACCTAGTCCGACCGCAAAGTCGACACCGAGGTGGATAGATCCATTACCGAAATCACTATCGTAATACCATGTACCAGCTGAGATAGAGGCGCCAGGGATCGGGCTGATAAAGCCCTCATCATTAGGCAGTCCTTCTAAGTCACTAGCTGATACAAGATCAGCATAATTCTGATATTCTTCTTCAAGATTAGCTAAAGTCTCTTCGATCTCTAGATATGTCTCTTCATAGACCTGTCTTTGGAACTCGATGAGATAGTCAAGATTTGCTTCATTTGCCTGCATCGTCGACATCTGTGTCTCTAAGATGTCCATCGATTCATCTAACGCTCTTCGATCATCATTGAGCTGATCTAAGACATCTTGCAGTTCAGTACGCAACTCTTCATCGCTACGCATGATGGATTCTAGTCCATATCCACGTCTTAATAGATCTTCAAAGTCTGTAGCACCAAGTAAGAACTCAAGATAAGCATTGAAATGCATCGTCGATTGTGCACTAGCCATACGCTCTAAGACTCTGTCATTTAGGACAGCGACATCTTCCTCTTGTGCATCGATCTTCTCTTGTAGGTAATCGATCTCTATTTGTAGATCATCGATCTCTACTTGTTGTGCTGCGATCTCTTCTTGCACGACGACGATCTCAGCGTTGTATTGTTCCATGAGGCGTTGTGCTTCTTCAAGGTTTCCTTTTAGTTCTTCGGCTTGTTGCGTTAGATCTTCGATCCTGTCAGCACTTGATTCGATCTTATAGCGCTGGTATGCTGCACAAGCTTGGAATTTCTCAGAATCAGTTCCTGAAAGACGATAGTCTTCACAATAAGAATCCCAATATTCTGTATCACTATAGTCTTCCTCAGCATAGACGACTAATGAAGACATGAAAGCCAGACAGATGACCAAAATGATATTAATCAATTTCTTCATCGTTTCAACCTCAAATACTTACAAACACTGATATAGGACCCAAGGAAGCCGACTACGATACCTGTAAGTCCCAGGATACCAGCTATATAGAATATGAATGGCATCGGTTCTATGAGATAGAATGCCGCAAATAAGACCCCATCCATATGATCATAGACATAATAATAAGCTATTATCGCAACGATCATTGGAATGATCGAACCCATAAAGCCGATGATGACACCCTCCACCAAAAAAGGTGCTCTGACGTAGCCATTTTTGGCTCCAACATTTCTCATGATCCATATCTCATCAGCACGCGAAGCGATCGTGATCTTGATCGTGTTATAGACAAGATAGATAGCTAAAAGGCATAGTGCAGCGACTAAGATACCGCCAAAGAGCCTAACACTATCTAATACTTCAAGTAGTGTATAAGTATTAGCACCACCATCCGCTACTTCATCGATAGTAGCGATATCTTCGATCCGATCTCTAACATACTCAAGATCATCTCCACTTTCAAGTTCGACAAGGATATTGCCCCTGAAAGGATTATCATCGCGATAGATATTGTAGAACTCACGAAGTTCATCAGAACCTTGAGTCTCGATATAATAATCGAATTCTTCCTCTGGCGAGCGATAATCGACAGAAGCGACGCCATCGATCGCTAAGATCTGCTCTTCGATCCTTTCGTGATTGACCTCTTCACCTTCTCTTATCAGTGCTGAGATCGAGATCGAGCTCTCGATCGTCCTTGTCATATCATAAAGATTCAGTGTAACAAGTAAGAAAAGACCGATAAGGATGAGCGTGATCATAACAGCACTAGCACTAGATAGTGCCATACCTAGATGTCTGAATACACCAAAGAATCCTTCTTTGATATGTCTTGCAAAACGTCTGAACATTAGATCTTAGCTCCTTTATTTAGATCAGCGACGATATGGCCACTTTCGATCATGACCATCCTTTTAGGATGGTGACGGACAATCTGTGTGTCATGTGTGACGATGAGGATCGTCGTCTCTTCTTCTTGATTGATCTTTTCTAAAAGTTGGATGATCTCATCACTTTTTTTCGGATCGAGGTTACCAGTAGGCTCATCAGCGATCAAGATCTTTGGTCGATTAGCGATAGCTCTAGCGATCGCCACACGTTGCTGCTGGCCACCAGAGAGCTCATCTGGAAAACTCGTCGCTTTATCTTCAAGGTCGACAAGTCTTAAGACTTCTCTGACTCTAACTCTGATATCTTTCTTTTTCGCATCGACGACTTCTAAGGCATAAGCGACATTCTCGAAGACTGTCCTTTTTGGTAATAAGCGATAGTCTTGAAAGACGACACCGATACCTCTTCGATAAAGTGGTACTTTAGAAAAGCGCAATTTCCCGACATTGACCCCATTGACAAGAGCTTCACCCGAAGTCGGTACTTCCTCGCCATTGAGGATCTTGATGAGTGTCGATTTACCACTACCAGTTGACCCAACGATATAGACGAACTCGCGATCTTTGATCTCGAGATTGATATTGTATAGAGCGTGGGTCCCGTTCTTATACGTCTTTGAAACATCTTTAATACTGATCATAACTGTACTATTATACCCTTCTTCCTAGATTCTCACAATATCAGAAAAACCTTCGCCATGGACATCAGTAGCCTCACAAACGATGACAAAAGCCGTAGGATCGATCTCATTGATGATATCTAAGACTTTCTGATATTGTTTATCGGCAACGACAGTAAGAAGTAACTTCTTCTTTTCTTTTGTAAAACCACCTTCAGCCTCAAGCAATGTCGTTCCTCGATCCAATTCATGGATCTTGGAACTGATCTCTTCATACTTATCAGAGATGATCTGAAGCTGCTTAGCACTACTACCGCCATAAGTCAAAGCATTCCTTAATCCGATACCCGTAAGGAAGACCGAGACAAGACCAATGAGCACTTCTTCAAGGCCATAGACATATAGACCACCAAGTACCGTAAGAGCATCGGTGATCATGACTGCTTTAGATACATCATATTTGAGATATTTATGGATGATCAGTGGTGGTATATCCATACCACCTGTCGATGCCCCCTGTCTTACGACTAGACCAACACCGATACCGGATAAGATACCGCCAAAGATCGCTGCTAAGAGTGGATCTAAGACTGGCGGTTCGATAAAATGCTGGATGATCATAAGTAAGATCGGATATAAGATCGAACTGACACAAGAGTTGATCATAAACTTAAAGCCAAGTGTCACCCATCCTACAAGCAACAATAAGATACTCAAACATAAGATGATCGATGCTTCATCAAGTGGGATAAAAGGTGAAAGCAAAAGCGATATACCAGCGACACCACCAGTCAAGACATTACTAGGTAAGATAAACATCCCAACAGCGAAAGCTAGTATCACATTACCTGCTAATAGACCTGATATCTCTAAGATCAACTTCTTCACCACTTAATTATAAGATATATGCTAAAATTGCGCTATGAAAAAGTTCGTCGTCACCTTAATAGTACTTATGCTCAGCGCTTGTACTCAAAGATTCGAATATGAACCAAAAGCCAAAGATGAAAAAGTGGATATCGCTATCACTTCTGATATCCACTATATCGACCCTGAGCTTAAAGATGGTGAGACTTTCATAGAAGTCAATGAGCGCTCTGATGGTAAACTCAGCATCTATGTCGAAGAGATCACTGATAAGTTCATCGATACAATGATCGAAGTATCACCTGACATCGTCATCATCAATGGTGATCTAACATACAACGGTGAAAGATCATCACATGAGCTATTGGCTCAAAAGCTCGATAAGCTCAGAGCTCACGACATCCAACCCTTAGTCATTCCAGGAAATCATGACATACTTAACGCTCATGCGTATGACTATCGTGATGAAGTCTACTATACTGACAGGATCGATGCAGCAATGTTTAAAGACTACTATAAAGATTGTGGATACACTGATGCTCTTTCATATGATGAGGCATCACTGTCTTATCTTTATGAAGCAAGTGCGTCGCTTTGGTTATTCATGTTAGATAGTAATACATATGAAAAGAACACTAACTTTGCACCTTCCAGTGAAGGTCAAATCAAAGAAGAGACTCTAGCTTGGATGCAAGGGCTACTTGAAGATAAAGATCCTGATACAGATGTGATCATCTTCATGCATCATCCTCTTATCGATATCTCAAATACACCATCTTATGTCATCACAAATGATGATGAGATGTTAGAGTTCACAGATAGAAATGATATAGAACTTGTCATAACTGGTCATATCCATGCCCAGAATTATAAGACGATAGCACAAGAAGATAATGAACTCACTGACTTTGGTATCTCTTCTCTTAGTGTCTATGATCATCAATATACAAGACTCACATATAAGGATCATAAAGTCGATATGCGATCTATCGATCTTGATCTTGAAGGCTATAGCGATGATCCTTTCTTCACTGATTTCGATAAGAACGCTAGAGAATACTTCAAGACTTACTCAACAACAAGACTAAATGGAGCTTATGATGGTGATGATATCGAACCATATCTATCAGATGTGCTCTTTGATCTTAAAGGAGAAGAAAATGTCTATACTTTCTCAGGTGAGGGATATAGACTTCATGATCTGATCTATAATAGTCCATATATCGATGAAATAAAGAAATATGAAGACAGTTATGCTGAAAGTATCTTTCGTGCGATAAAAACCTTTGATAAAGATGCAACAAAGTTTTCATGTGTGCTAAAATAGAGAAAAGAGGAGGATATTCCAATGAAACTTATCCTAGCTATCGTGTCTAATGATGACAGTAGTGCTGTAAGTAACGCTCTTACAAAAGAAAACTATCAAGTCACGCGTCTAGCAACGACTGGTGGTTTCCTAAGAGCAGGTAATACGACAATCATCGTCGGATGTGATGATGATAAAGTCGATCATGCGATCGAGCTCATCGGCTCTGAATCAAAGCGTCGCACTGAAGTCGTGCCGTCAACAGCTGCTTATGATATCGGACGTTATGCATCATTCCCGGTCGAAGTACAAGTCGGAGGTGCTACGATCTTCGTCCTAAATGTCGAAGACTTCAAGAAACTATGATATCGAGCTCCACTTAGTGGAGCTTTTTTAATGCAAAAGATCAAACCACTCTTCTTTGTGTTGACCAAATAAGTTACTGTACTGAACGATCTGATATCGATCGATAAGACCTGTAAGCTCATTAGTCTCTAAGTGACTATATGCTTCACCATCACTATCAAAATAACCGGCAAAAGAGATGGCTGGTAATGTACTAGACAGATCTAATAGATAGTCTGCATAAGTAGAAGTCTTGACACCGGCGTATTCTAATAGCTTTTGGCCCAAGAAATTGAGTGATGTGATATCAGTATCGATATCAGTGTCCATATTCGTCCAAAAGACATAAGGCACTTCAAAGCGTTCAAGATATTCTTCCATCGATACTTCATCACCATGATCATACAAAAACTCATAGAACTCTTCTTCAAGTGCTGGCTTATGATCACCAAACATCACGATGATGACTGGCTCTTTGACTCCTTTAAAATAATCTATAAGCTCAGCAAACGCGATATCTGTCTCTTTGACTAAAGTGAGATATTGTTCAGCCATCGGAAATTCCCCTTCATGGCCAACGACCTCGACTTTAGTTGGATACGTCGTATCTTGATAGCCGCCATGTGATTGGATAGTGACATTGAAATAGAAATAAGGTTTAGTCTTATCACGAACTTCATAGTCAGCGATGAGCTCTTTGAAATCAGAAGCATCAGAGACATAACCTCCATGCGCTTCTATGATATCGACTGTCATATCATCACGCGACTTGAAAGTATCAAAACCCAAAAGAGGATATGCCACATTTCGATTCCAAGATGAAGCATCACCAGGATGAAAAGCATGCGTACTATAACCTTGATCTTTAAGGACCGAAGCGATCGATGTCGTATCGGTCAGAGTGTATTGTTGGTAGGGAATGGAGCCAGATGGCAAAAAGGCCATCGAATTACCTGTCAGAAATTCAAATTCACTAGCGCTCGTACCTGCACCAAAGACTGAAGCATAGGCATGACCAAAGTGGATCCCTTCGATACTTTTGATCTCAGACATCAGATCTTCACTGAACTCTAGTCCATCATAAGCTTCAAGATCTGACCATGATTCATTCATGATCGCAATGATATTAGGACGAGTGACATCTTTATGTGCCTTAGTATCGACATCGCTCATTATCTCATCGACCATCTCTTCTGAATATCCTTCAGGGACCTCAACATCTAACCACCTTAGATTCGCAAAAAAGACAGCGAGCGTACCACCCTCTTTATATGCTTTGGCTTGATCCCAGACATCCGTCTTTGCCCCATAGCTCTCGATCCTTTTTGGCGAAAAGATGATAATGACACAAAGAAAGACGATGACTAAGGCGATAGCTCTTGATGGGATATTCTCTTTTTTAAAGCCAAGCCCCCTTTTTGGGAAAGTATAAGATACGACACACGATATGACGATGATATAGATACCAGCAACGATCATTTGTAATGTCGGATAATACTTATATGCCAACATGACATCACCAGCTGTACCTAAAGCCGTGATATCCCAAGGCAAGACTGGATTACCACGATAATAAGAAACGAAGTAATTGACCATCGCCCAGATATACATAGCTATATGACTAAAGACGATACCAAAGGTATATTTATTACTTAAAGCAATAATAGACCACATGATGACGCTTATAGCGATGTAGTTGATGATCGTAATACTAAAACTATATAAAGAAAGATATCCAGTATAGACATACTGGCTCATAAGGAAGATACTTAGTGGTGCTAATATCACACATGCCATCACCACTGTATGACTAGCCTTACCTTTTAAAGTCCTGATCTTTTCAAGCATAAGCTGTATTTTAGTTATCTCACAAAAGAAAGTCAATTAGATGAAAGTAATCGAGTAGGAGACGGTGATTAGCCGCCGTCCTCTCACACCACCGTGCGTACCGTTCGGTACATGGCGGTTTCAATAGTTGTTGTGCAGCGACTGATAGGCTGTGGCTATATCATAGAAGCCCCAGTTTATCAGTCTTTCTTTTGTTAGTGCTCTTTGTACAACTCCGCTTCCCGCCATTCGCCAGTAGGCTTTCCGGCTGTATGCTCCCTCTCTGGCAACCCATTCCGGCAATCCCAAGCCTATCAGCTTCCGTTTGCGTGTCCTTGGCAATTTCCACTGTTTCCAGATACACATCCGTATCCGGCGGTATAGCCATCCATTCAGGCTTTCGATGTTGTTCTTCATATCCGCTATCCCATAATAGTTTAGCCATCCTCTCATGTAGACTTTTACCTTTTCCATGGTTCGGATAATGCTCCCGCACCTGCTCCGGGAAGTGAGCCTGCGCAGTTTATCCTTGGCTCTCTTCCATGACTTCCCATGGACTCGGATATAGATTCCTTCTCCGTTCTTCCCAAAACAGAAGCCAAGGAATTTAAAATTTCGGATTGCGAATACACTGACCGTCCGGCTCTTTTCCCGGCTCACTTTCAGCTTCAGCGTTTCCTCCAGATATTTCGTGCTGGATTCCAGCAGTCGCTCTGCGGCCCGTTCACTTTTCGCCAGCAGCACGATATCATCTGCATAACGGATACACGGTACACCCCTCCTATGGAACTCCCAGTCGAATTCGTTCAAATACACGTTTGCTAAAAGCGGGGATAGATTTCCTCCCTGCGGGGAACCTTCCTCTGTCTCTGTTACTACACCGTTCTCCATCACTCCGCTTTTCAGGTATCTCTTTACCATCTGTATTACCCTCTCATCTTTTACCTGCTTTCTCAACAGATTCAGCAGGATTGTGTGATTCAGTGTATCGAAATACTTTGACAGGTCAAGGACGACTGCCCTTGTATAGCCCTGCTCGATGTACTCTTTTATCCTGAAAATAGCGTCTTTTGCCCCTCTTTCCGGACGATAGCCAAAGCTGTCATCCGAAA
Organism: uncultured Erysipelotrichaceae bacterium; assembly: GCA_944326055.1. Taxonomy (GTDB): domain Bacteria; phylum Bacillota_I; class Bacilli_A; order Erysipelotrichales; family Erysipelotrichaceae; genus JAHHTG01. Next base: position 864 of record CALVCT010000077.1, on the reverse strand, counting down.
ACAACGGCTCATAGATTGGCATGAGCTGTTGGAGCATTGCCTGTTGGATGATGCGGTCAATGACGGTGGGGATACCAAGCTTTCGCATCCCGCCCTCCGGCTTCGGGATCTCCACCCGTCTGACAGGAAACGGGGTGTATTTCCCTTTCCGTATCCTCTCCGTCAATTCGTGGTTATGTTCCCTCAGCCATGGCAGTGCCGCCTCGATGGTCATCCCATCGACTCCCGGCGCTCCCTTGTTTGCCTTTACTCTTTTGTAAGCTCTGTTCAGGTTGTCTTTATCCAGTATCTTACCCAAGATGTCCGGCTCTGCACTGTCTCTTTCCTTCCATATCCGGTTGAATGAACGGTGCGCTCTCACATACCCTTTACGTTCCGCGCTATCTCTCCGTGAGCAGCTTTCTTTCTCGTTTTCTGCACGCATTTGCTCATTCCTCCTTTCCAGGTTGTACTTAAGACTCCTATTGATTCGGTCCTTCGCTTCTCAGCTACTATGACCTCTGCTGACTTCTGTGTGTTCAGCGCTACCTTACGGTAGCGGTTACCCTTTTCAGGGCGTCTCACACAGACCTCCCTGGGTACCACACGTTTCTTTCTCTCCATCTATCTGCCGCATTTACCATGCATGATTCCGTGTAGCTATCGGGCTTCATCTTGTTTGGCAGACTTCCCCTCATGCATAGCCTCTTATGCGATTTCTGTTCGTCAGACCGGAGATTTACCCGTGGGTTAGTAGGTTCCCCACATCCGGCTTCCTTCAGATTCCACCTCACGATGGACACCCTTGCCTTCGGCTATATCCTTCCCACTACCGGGCGGATTCGGGACTTTCACCTGTTAGAAACGTGCGCCGCCAGGCGCACC
>CALVCT010000076.1 GCA_944326055.1 uncultured Erysipelotrichaceae bacterium | reverse complement strand
TGGAGCAGGTGACGGGAATCGAACCCGCCTTCTAGCCTTGGGAAGGCCATGTTCTACCGATGAACTACACCTGCATCAGTGTCTTAATTATAATCAAGACACGTCTTTTTTCAATCAGCTAAGAATCAAGACAATCGATGATCTCCAAGATGCGATTGAGATCATCATCATCATTGAAACTGATAGTGATCTTGTGCTTGGTGATATCGACCTTTGTCGCAAGCTTTGATTCCATTATATGTCTGACATTCTCAAGATAAATATCAGGCTCTGGCTCTGTTTTCTTTGGCTTCTTCTTATCTGAAGTGAGCTCTTCGAGCTTTCGCACGGTCAGACCTTCTTTATAGGCGCGTTCAGCAAGTTTGATCGCTGCATCTTCATCTGTAACGCTCAAGATCGTTCTAGCTTGACCATATGAAAGTTTACCGTCTTCGACCATCTTTTTGATCGCTGATGGTAACTTCAACAAACGTAACATATTGGTCACATGAACTCTAGATTTACCGATATGTCCAGCTAGTTCTTCTTGTGTATAACCAAGCTTATTGATGAGCTTATCGTAAGCTTCAGCTTCTTCGATAGCCGTCAGATCTTCTCTTTGGATATTCTCAAGTAATGAGATCTCCATCATCTGTCTATCATCCATCTTGACGATGATAGCAGGGATGGTGTTTTTCTGTGCAAGCTTACTGGCGCGTAACCTTCTTTCACCAGCGATCAGCTCATAACCTGCGACTTCAGACTTTCTGACGATGATAGGTTGAAAGACACCGTGCTCTCTGATGGAATCAGCGAGTTCTTTTAAAGCTTCGTCCTCAAATTTCTTTCTTGGTTGATAAGGGTTGGCACGTATCTTGTCGATCGCAAGCTCACTTACTCCTTCGCCATCTGTCTTATGATCGATATCACTCAAGATCGAGTCGATATCGCCTCCGAATATCGCATCTAATCCTTTTCCTAATCTCTTCTTTTTCTCTGCCATTTGCTTTACCTGTTATTTTCGATGACTTCTTTAGTCAAGGAGACATATGCTCTTGCACCTTCACTATTGATCGCATAGTCATAGATCGACTTGCCTTGTGATGGTGCTTCTGATAATTTGATGTTGCGTGGTATATAAGTCCGATAAGCCTTTTCTTTAAAATGGCGATGGACTTCTTGTTGGACTTCGACGGAAAGATTCGTCCTAGCATCGAACATCGTCAACAGAACACCTTCGATCCTTAGATCAGGATTAAATAATTTCTGGACTAATCTGATCGTCTGTAGAAGTTGCGTGACACCTTCCAATGCGTAATACTCACATTGGACAGGAATGATCACCGAATCAGCAGCTGTTAGGGCATTAGTATTGAGGAGTCCTAATGATGGCGGACAATCGATGATGATAAAATCATAATCATCTTTTAGCCCATCAAGATTTCTTTTAAGTAGTTTTTCACGATCTTTTTCAATATTTGCCATCTCAAGATCAGCACCAGCTAAAGTAATAGAAGCTGGTAAGAGATCTAATGGTGGATTGCGAAGCGTCTTGATACATTCTTTGATATCTGTATCATCCAATATCGCATCATAGATCGTTAACTCATCCCCTTTGACACTATAGCCAACACCTTGTGTCGCATTCCCTTGAGGATCAAAATCCACAAGTAAGACTCGCTTATTGAGGTAAGCAAGTCCTGATGCTAGATTTATACTAGTGGTGGTCTTTCCTACACCACCTTTTTGATTTGCTATTGCGATGATCTTTCCCATATACTACCCCACCTTATTGAATCTGATCGTCACTTTGACTTCTTCTTTGTAATTGGTCTCATTCCATGAGACATCAAGACCGCTCTTCTTACAGAGCTCATATGCTTCCTTTAGTGTATTGATGCCTAGTATGACATTGGAAGCTACCGGCTTGAAGTTTGATCTATCTTTATCTTTAAGAGCTTTGAGATATTCTTCAGTCTTCTTGACGTTGTAACCTCTTCTAACGATAGTCTCAAATGCCTCTTTCTGCTTTTCGCTTTCAACACTAAGTAGTGCACGACCATGTCTTTCTGTGATCTCTCCTGCGGCGATCGCATCTCTGATATAAGCTGGAAGCTTCAGTAGTCTAAGTTTATTTGCAACTGTCGATTGATCATAACCCAGTTCCCGAGCTATCTCGACCTGTGTCTTCTTTTGTGTTTCCATCATCTTGAGGATGGCCATCGCTTCTTCGATCGCATTGAGGTTCTCTCTTTGTGTATTTTCGATCAAAGCAAGATTAGCGCTCTCGTTGTCTGTCTTGTCATAGATCATCGCCGGTATCGTCTTATAACCCAATTCCTTATAAGCCCTATACCTTCTTTCCCCGGCAATGATCTCATATCTATCACCATAAGGTCTGACGCTGATAGGTTGGATGAGACCATTCTCCATGATCGAATCTGCGAGATAGCGTATCGAATCCTCTGAGAACTCAAGTCGTGGTTGATTTTTATTAGGAATGATCTTTTCAATATCGATTTCTCTGATCTCTCTCATAAAGGCCTCTTATCAATCATACTGTAATTTCGTGGATACTTCTTATCCGTTTTCTTTATCTTTTCATAGATAGCGATGATCCGCGTATCTCCACTTAGAAGATTAGTCTTGATGACTTCTTCTTCTTTTGTCCCTAAAAGTTCCAACGCTCTTTTTGCACTCTTAAGTTCATCAAATCCACTCGATCCTTTTAGGATGATGAATCTACCACCAACCTTTATAAGCGGTACACAGAGCTCACTTAGGATATTTAGATTCTTGACTGCTCTAGCTGTTACTAGATCATAGCTCTCTCTTTTCTCTTTTACATAGTCCTCTGCTCGCTTATTTACGACTTCGACATCCTGAAGCTTAAGATCTTCTATCACTTCTAAAAGAAAATCACATCTTTTCTTTATCGGTTCGACCAAGGTTACTTTGAGCTTTGGATAAGCGATCTTGAGAACGAGACCTGGAAAGCCTGCACCACTTCCCACATCACAAAGTTCTCCTTGATAATCGACATATCTGATCGATAGTAAAGAATCATAGAAGTGTTTCTCATATATACCACTATCATCAGTGATAGCTGTAAGATTCATCACTTCATTCTTTTTTTGTAAAAGAAGTTTATATCTATCGAGTCTCTCTAACTGTGCATCATCTAAGACAAGCCCTAGATCATAAACAGCACTCTTCAAATCTTTGATATCCACTCGCTTATTATATCATCAAAGGCCAATATATTAACAGCTATCTCTGATAATAATATTTCTTAGGAAATACGATGACCACTTAAAAAGGTGATCTCTCACCTTAATAACCACTTGCGTAATTGAAGATATTACGACTATTGATGTTTATCGATTCATTAGTGACAAACTCCACATAATTTGGATTGAGTTCATCTTTGACTTTTTCTACTTTAGCTATCTCGCCTCTAAAGAGATCGTAGTTATTGTAGTTGCCGAAATTGATGAGACCGTTGCCTGTTCTATTGAACAAGTCTGAGGATGCTGCATAATCCGTATCGATAACAAATTCAATAACACTGCCATCACTACTGTGACTACAACCACCTATCGTATCACCATCCGCTTTCTCTTCGACTTTGACGACAGGAAGTACGACGCCACTTTCTAAAGTTATATAGTAACGATCACCGATGACTCCATAATATGAGCCTAGAGCTACACCGATAAAACCATCTTCATCAACAAGAAACCCTGTAGCTTCATCGATCTTCATATTGGCTTGGATATAGCGATACTGTGTCGATCCTTTTGCGGTGATCGCTCTATAATCCATATATGTCTTTGTAGCACTTACCGAACAGACTCCATAGTCTTCACTTTGATAGACTTTTTGATAGTCTTTCAAGCTTTCAACATCTAATATATCAGTAGTTGTGTCGATCTCTTCGACACTGCCAGAATATCCACTTAAGACGATACTTAATATAAGGATAAGAGTAATGATAAACGTCTTTTTCATTCTTCCTCCTTGTGTCGCGTTTGATTATAGCACTTTTTTATAAAAAGACCAAATCAGCAGTTGATATCGCGGTATGGTGATATTCAAAGCATATCTTTCCATCAAATAAAGATATAGCTGAACAGCATGATGAGTTGTGGCATGACAGCAACAGAATAGATCAATCGAAGCGCTTGTATCAGACCGATCTTTGCAAGATCAGCGCCTAGATCTGCTGCGATCAGAGCCATATCACTAGCACCCGCTGGGCAGGCGGCAAACATCGCAGTTTTAAGATCTAAAAGGCCCCTTTTCTCGCATATCTTCCCATAGAAGATATTTATCAACCAATAACTTCCTATCAAAAGTAACATCGGCAAAAAGAGTGTCGGTATTGCCATGATAGTTGACTTATTTATGGTTGCTCCAATAATAGATCCTGCAAACAATTGTCCGATAGTCTTTACTATCCTATCGCATTTTATGACAGGAAGATACCAATGGATCACCATGACCCCAAACATCGAAAAGATAAGAGAGCCAGCAGGTATGCCTGTAAGACTACCAAGATAACCAAGCAAGAAAGCGATCATGACCGATAGTATGTTTCCTATTAGCCGATGATCATTTGAATGACTTTTGATAGTCTTATCTTCATGACCTGCTTCTTCTTTTGTGGCTTTAGTAAAGAAAGCTATCCATATCGGAAAGATCAGTAATGTCGATACTAATCTTATCGTATGCATCAAAGCTACGATCGACGTCTCAGCTCCCATATCGATCGATATGAGTGATATATCTGTAACACCACCAGCAACACAAGATAAAAGAGACGTAAGTATGTCGATACCGCAGATCTTAGAGATCAATATCCCAACAACGAAAGTATTTATCGTGAAGATCAAGCACAGCAAAGCGATCGGTCTTGCGAGCTTTCTTACGTTCTTGAAATCTTCTTTAGACATCCTCAATCCAATGAACATGCCTGCAACGCCTTGCGTCAGTGTCTTTATGGACACTGGCATAAAGGCTTGATCAGAAAATGAATTATATATTCCAACAGCTAACATACTTCCGATCATAGCAGGCGCAGGGAACTTAAGTTTATGCGCTATAAAGTATCCGACCAACCCTACTAATAAGGTCATCGCTAGCTGTAGTAATTCTTCATTGAACATCTTTTGACCTCTTCATGAGAATAAGGTAATACGACATACAAATGTGTTCAATGTACACTTTTTTAAGATCTAAGCAAATAAATCAACTAGCAATCATCTTCTTATACGGGATCTTTATCTTGATCAGATAATAGATATAGACAAATAGCGCTGAGAAGAACCATCCAACTGGATAGCACAAGTAGATATACAAGACGTTGTGATCGAAAGTCAGCACAATGGCTAAGAATATCTGACGCATGACGATCATACCAAATACCGAGAGGATCATAACAGCAGCTGATCTTCCAAAACCCCTAGTGGCATTTGAATAAAGTTGATTGATGTTTTGAAATACAAAGCAAGGAACAATGACATAGAGCATATCGACAGCATAGCGTAAGACATCTGCATCGTTAGTGAATAAAGATGATACTTCTCTTGCGAATACAAGCAGCGCGACTCCAGTCACCATAAAAGTTGCAAACCCGATCACAAGGCAGACTCTGATGCCTTTGAACGCTCTTTTGTAATTCTTTGATCCTACATTTTGTGAAACAAAAGTAGCTGATGCTAGTCCGATAGATTCGCCGATCATACCAACAAAGCGATCGATCTTCCTTGCAGCACCGATACCTGCCATCGCTGATGATCCAAAACCGTTCGTATATCTTTGAACAAAGAGGTTAGAGATCGAGATCAAGCTCGATTGGATGGCTGAAGGTATGCCAAGTATAACTATCTCCTTTAACATGCCCATGTCAAGCTTTAGGTCCTTAAGGACTACCTGATAAACATCACTACTATTGATCAATCTTCTAAGCACTAGCACCAAAGATAATCCTTGCGATATTATCGTTGCGATACCCGCTCCTGACACGCCCATCTGGAAGTATTTTACAAATAGGAAATCCAAGATGATGTTGGTGACGCTTGCTGTCACTAGATAATAGAACGGACTTCGGCTATCACCGACCGATTGAAGTATTCCTGCCCCAACGTTATATAGAGCGGTGAATAGTACACCGACGAAATATATCCTGAGATACACATCCGCATCGCTTAATACATCAGCTGGACAATCTACAATATTCAATAGAACAGGAGTTAGAAAAACACCGACGATGGACATCGTCAAACCGATGATCGTCGCAAATAAGACCGCAGTGTGTATCGACTTATGAAGTTTCCCATATTCCCCAGCACCAAAATATCTAGAAAAAGCGATACCAGCACCTATAGAGAAACCATTGAAGAATCCAGTCAATACCATCGTTATATCACTACTTGATGTGACAGCTGCCAAAGCATATTTACTGACATACTGTCCGACCACTATCGCATCAACATTATTATAAAGATTTTGAAAAAATCTACCTACCAATATCGGAAATGAGAAAGCAATGATCTGTTTATATATATTACCTTTAGTTAGATTCTCGCTTGTTGTTCTAGCCACTTTACACCTGTCTTTCTAACAAATTATCCGGATGTCTAAGCATCCGGATAATGATTCAACTAATCGATCTTTACTTCTTTCAAGAATTCTTCATTAAACGGAGCTTTTTCTTTATCTCCATCAAATACTAGTCGTCCTTCGACATAAGTTTTCAATACATTGTAGTTATCATCGATGACTACGGCATCAAAATCCTTGTCGACAGCTAGATAACCTTTCGTTCCTAAAGAATACTTTCTTGCTGGATTAGTACTAGCCATGCGGCATACATCTACGATATCCATGTGTAGTTTTTCAACAAGGTTACCGATACCATAGATAACTGGTTTACTACTGCCAGATAGCCTTCCAGTCTTAGATAAGACGAAACCGTCAGGTGTGACTTCTAATACTTCTCTGTCGCTTCCCTTATTCTTTGATCCACCATCATATTTACCAACTGGTGCACCTAAGAATGCTCCGTTATCCGACACCATCATGATACGATCATGTGGTTTCATCTTCATGATGAGTTCGATCATAGGTAAGCAAACATGTAAGCCGTCACATATAAGTTCACAATCTACTTCGTCACGTAAGATACATGCACCTGCAGTACCGACACCTCGATGATGTAGTCCTGTCATAACATTCATTAGATGAGTTGCGACACTGATACCATGATCAATACCGACATTAGCCTCTTCGTATGTAGCATTTGTGTGATATGCAGCTACAGCCACGCCGCGTTTAGTGAAGTATTCGATAGCTTCTAAAGCTCCATCGACCTCTGGTGCTATATCCACAAGCTTCAAAGTACCATCAGCTTCATCGATCATCTTCTGAGCGATCTCGAGGTCTGGTTTAGGATATCCAAGATTGACACCTTTCTCACCAACTCTTGCTCCCCAAGGACCCTCTGAGTGGATACCTACTACTCTAGCTCCCTCATTATCTTCTCTAGAGATCTTAGCTAGTGTCGAATACTGACTATATATCGTAGTCGTTGGTAGTACACCAGTTACACCATATGCTGCTTCACCTTTAAGGCAGGATAGTAGACCTTCATAATCCGCATCGTCAAACCGCCAGCCACAAGCACCGTGGTTGTGAGTGTCGATGATTCCTGGAATGATCCTTAGGTCTCCATAATCGACATCTGCTTTAACTCCGGCATCTTTGCCATACATAGCAACGATCTTTCCGTTCTCTACCTCGATATAAGCTTCTCTTACATCAGAATAGGTAACCACACGATTTGAATGAATTATCATACTTGCACCTCCTATTTCTTCAAATCACGATAAGATATCAATTCAGCATTATTTTTCTTCAACCACTCTTTTACAAAATCGGATGTGAAGAACTCTTTGTCTTTACACCTGATAATGCTATATGTGCTCCATTTGAAAATATCAGAGTCGATATAACCAGCATGTCCTGTAAATGCACATATTTCGTGTCCAACAAGTTCATCTAAGTGCTCTTTACAGTATTCTAAGGTACTAGTTTCGACTTGTGCTTCTATCGTGAATGGTTTGACATTATAGCCGCCAATAAAACTGTATACACCATTGGCTTCTCTTATCTCTTGTGAATAAGGGATACCGCTCTCCTTTGCTAGATCGCTGATAGCTTTGACATAACCCTTCGCTACTCTACTGATTGAGTGACCGTGTAGATACTCTGGATCTTTGCCAACCAGTTCTCTATACTTCTCTAATTGCGCCTTGATCTCAATCATGACTTCATCATATGGCCATAACTCTTCATTTCCGCCATCTTTAGTAAATCTTGGATCTTTATATTTGACCGTCGATCTAATGAACATGCCATTATCATCTACGAGATTTGGAATTAAGCTTGGATCTGCCACACAATGGCCACTTACGATATTAAAATCGATACCGAAACATGTGTCAGGATAGTCTTTGATCTTTTGTGCGGCAAATTCACTTGATTCACCCATATTGACAAACAGACCTGTACAAGTAAGAACGCCATTTTCAATGGCATCTAAGATGCCTAAAGTTATACCTTTAGTAAAACCATAATCATCAGATTGGAATAGGACCTTCATTTTATCTCCTTTTAGAAATTTAAAGCGCCCATGTGAAAGAGCGCTTTGTTTTTTATTCGTTCAAATATCGATTAGAATACACCGAAGAACGCTAAGACTACACAAGCCGCCATGATGATGAAGATAAGTTTGATTGGCGACATGCCTTTTTGTAAACTCTTAAAGCAGACCCACCATAGAATGAGTGAGAGCATACCAGGCATGATACCATCAAAGATATCTTGTAGAGCGAATGTAGCACCGTTGATCTCTGGAGCTAGTGCGATATTGATCGTGACGTTTGATGCGATAAGTGTACCGATCATGACAGCACCAAGAATACCGCAAGCTTCCATGATAAGAGGTACAATGCCCTTTTCAAATGCCATGTTGACAAGTGAAACACCGTATCTATAGCCTTGGATCAAAAGTACATATTTAGTGACCAGTAAGCTTCCGCCATATAAGACTAAGAACAGTAGTGGAGCTAATATTGAACCATCTGCTGCAAGACCGATACAGACACCAGCGATGATGACGCGTACACAGTTGAAGAAGAATGAATCAAAGACACCTGCAAGAGGTCCCATGAGAGCAGCCTTAAGACCTGAGATAGCAGTAGCTTCTAATTGACCTTTTTCTGCTCTTTCCTTCTCCATAGCTATTACGATACCACCGATGAGACCTTGACCGATCTGGTGCGTGTTGAAGAATTCATTAGCATTTCTAGAGAATGCTTCACGCTTTTCTTCATCTGTCTTATAGAACATATTGATTCCCGGCCAAATTGTCATACCGAATGACTGACCTTGCATGACTACTTGGTTGAAAGCCATGAATGTTGACATTGAATAGAGGAATGCTTTATTCAGCATCTTCTTTTCATCTTTAGACAATACATATTTCTCAGCCATAGAAATCGTCACCTCCGTTTGCACTACTACTCATCTTCTTCTCAAGTTCTTGCATATGATAATTTCTTGTGAAGATGACATATGCGATGACAAGAGCGATGATAGCGATAGGCAATGTTCCAAGACCTAGATACTTCGCTAGGACGAAACCTAACAATACCCAGAATGGTGTTGAACCAGAATAGATCGCCTGAGTCGTCAAGCATAGACCGACGACAACTAACATTCCACCAGCTGCGCTTAGACCGTTTAGGATCCATGCAGGGATATTGTTGATAGCTACACCGATAGCATCTGAACCGAAATAGACACAAAGGAACAAGATAACAGTGTTGATCGTGTAGTTGAATGCAAACATTTGGATCCACATCTGAATCCAGAAACGTTTTACTTTTCCTTCGTTAGCTGTCTTTGTCTGTAATGGTTGATAGAATGCCTTTAAAGCATTCGTGATCGGCGTTACTGCATTGAGTAAGGCACCGATAGCAACAGCAACAGTCAAGCCCTGTTCCATCGAGATACCTGATAATATCGTTAGCGCAACACCAACAACTGTACTAGTACGATAGTCTGAAGCAACGACTCCGCCGATACCTGAGATACCCATGTAGATAGCTTCAAGTTCAGCACCCATTATTACGCCCGTTGTAAGATCACCACAAACTAAGCCAGTTACAGGACCTAAGATGATCGGTCGAGTGACAGTCTGGAAACCAACTATACCATCGATACATTGACAGAAATAGTAGGTCAGCGCAACTATTAAAGCTTGCGTCATAGTTTTTTCTATCCTCCTTAATTTTCAGGCTTTGCCTTTTTAAGTAACTCGCGGAAATCCTCCCTTGCCACTGTTGGCAACATCTGTGTAAAGATATCGGGTGTTATTTCTGCTAGTTTTTTGAAATACTCTAAGTCTTCAGGATCAGCACTACAATAACCATGGATAACCACTTTGTTCTGTGATTTCTTCTTCCGGTAATTAGCAACATTTACATGTTCGATATGTAGTGCTTCAGTAAGCCTTACAGCATCTTTAGGATTGTCTACGATAAGTAGTATCCTCATCTTGTCCGCGCGTGGATCGCTCAAAAGTTTGATGGTCTCGTCGACGCTCTTGATGTGAACGCGCTTACCCGCTGGAGCTGTCATTAAGAGCATCTTTACTCTTAATTCATCGTGAATGATCTCGTCATTGGCAACTAGCAAATTGTTTACATCTAGTGCTCTTGACCAAGCCGTTACGACTTGTCCGTGGATAAGTCTTTCATCTACTCTGAGTTGTACAATCATATGATTACCTCTTCTTTTTCCTTTCAAGGCAGCTAAGCTCCGTACGCAAGCGGTAGCGCCTTCATGCCTGTATCTTAAAAAATGTGAACGGTTACTTCCATTCACATTTTTTCACATTATCTATAAAGTTTTTTGCAACTCTATTTAAGAACTTCATTCAGTTGTCTGTTTATGTCATTGATATCATTATCATCATATACTTTCTTAAAGAAGTAATGATCATGAACTAATTCATATAATAACGCATTGATGATTTTGATATTGTCCGGCAGTATCTTCCCCGCAAACAATACATAATCATAGACATTCTTATTGTTGATCTTGCATTTATGCTTGAAGTCTCCAACGATGATGACATTTCTCTTTGCAAAATAATCTTCAAATATGTATACGGCTGATCCTTTCATACCTTGACTATCCTTGAGTTCAAAATCTTTAAGAGAAAGATTGATATCTGTATACTCGACTATTTTATTTCTCAATACCAATAGATCATCATTATCTTTAGGGTCGATATCCATCGTCAAGATACAATCTTCATCTAAGACTTTAGAAGCGATGTTCCTACTGTTTCTAATGATGTTTTCAATAGCTGCGATATTGCCATCATATTCCTTATATATGATGAATTTAGAAAAGATGTCTTTATTCTCTGTAAAACCTATAAGTTGATCAGTTAGTATCAAATCATATTGTTTCGAGACTTGATCATGTGTCGTGATATAGAAGAAATTGAATACATCCAATCTTTCAACGTATTTGCTGCTGATATTGTTTAAGATAAGATCTTTTAGGAGATAGGGCTCAAAATGATTGTTACGGCTTGTTATACAGAGTTTTAGTTTTGGGAATACTAATTCCTTGTCCATGATGACATAGGCAAAAAGTTCGCACAGTTGGATCAATTGCGATTTTGGCACATAGTGTCCCAGGACTTCTTGCAATTCATTAGCGATCTTAAAACACGTCTTTTTTATAAGTGGATACTCATAGACTAAGGAACTCTTTCCTCCAAATCTTTGATACATATTTTGAAAGAAATTGAACCTCTCTTTGAAAGTATAGCGACTTAGGATATACTCATAATATCGAACGTAGCGCGTGGTCGATATCTGAATACCATAAGCATCTAATAAATAATTGTCGATAACTGTCTTCATCTTCATATAAAGATCATATGAATTATCAAAGACATACTTTCTCACTCTTTCCGGATCGATCCCAGAATCATACAGCATGACGACGATCGACATGAGCTCATTTTTTGTACATTTTTCAAACCCATACTCTTGGCCTAATCTTTGATTGATCTCATCTGCCATCTCGATGAACTCATTATCTTTTTCTAGTGTATCGTCATCAAATTCTTCATTTATGAAGTAGCCTTCTTTCATACGATAGCTTTGGATTATCAAGTAATAGATGATACGCCTTTGTTCGATAGGTAAGATCTCATACCCTCGTCTAGTTATAACTCCATTAACGATTCGCATCAATTTTTGATAATTATCGCTACGATACAAAGACATGAATTCTTCTTTATTATCAGCATACGTATTATTAGATATATTGATGTCTATCATATTCAATATCGCGCACATCGCTTTTCTTTTAAACAGTTCGCTACCAATGACTTTTAGACCGTGGTGTGGTATATTTGCGACTTCTAAACTGTAGCTATCCAAAAAAGAACGACTTATTTTTAATGGTCTTCTCAGATTTGATCTAGAATAGTTCAGTCTTTCTGCTAATTCATCGATATTGACGCTATCATCTTCACTATCAGACCACAGCAAATCTTTCGATATCTCTAGTGATAAGATGATCTCGCGATTATTGTATAGAAGATAGCGATGTGGATAATAGAAAGTGAAAAAGCTTCTTGAATAATTTTCAAACGTCTCTTCATCACTGATCCGGCATGTTATTTTGTCTTTCTTGACAACTATCTCCAAGCCATATTTTTTGGACATCTCTTCTATGGCATATATATCATTCGTATACTCATACTCACTTAGAGAAAATTCCTTCATAAAGGCATCTTTAGTCGTTTCACGATGGATGACAATATAACTGAGCTCTATGTAATACTCAAGATCGATATCTTTCATGGCGCTGCCATTATCCGTTTTTTTTTTTTTTGTCAAATGGTATCTCGAGCTTGCACTAGTTTAGAAATCTCTACCCAAATCTTTCGCATTAATCTTCTTTTATCTTTTTGATATCTTAACATCGAGGTGATAAAGTGTTAGGTATTTTACTCGTCAGCCATGGTGATATGGCGAAAGGATTATTAAGTAGCGCAAAAATGTTTTTTGGAGATGATATCGAAAATATCGATATCTTATGTCTATATCTTGATACACCTGTCGAAGATTTTAAAGAAGAATTAGGAAACAAAGTCAAACGACTTGATGATGGCGATGGGGTATTAATCTTATCTGATCTCTTAGGTGGAACGCCATGCAACTTAAGTAACACTCTCGCAAGCGAAAACGTCAACATAATCAGTGGCGCAAACTTGACTATGCTTGTAGAAGTCTTAGGTATGAGGATGTGTTATGGAACAAACATCGATTATGATAAATTGGTCGAAACTGGTAGAGCTGGTATCATCCACACAAATCTATTAAACAAAGAAAGCTCTGATACAGAAGAAAGCGGAGATTTCTTTAGTTGATATTTACCCTCCTAAAACGGACATAAATATCCCCTACAAAAAGTGACGTTGACCCTGGACGTCGCTTTTTACTTAAAATAATCTTTCAAAAACCGATAAGCACCTTCTTCATTATTGGTGTATTCAGTAATGATGTCTGCGATCTTTTTAGTATCATCTGTTCCATTCTTCAAGCATACTCCAACACCACTCGCTTCGATCATCGCATTATCATTAGTTGTATCACCCAAAGCCATGACCTCACTCATATCTACTTGGTGCTTATTTGCGTAATATATCATTGGTACAGCTTTAGATGTATGAATATTACTAAACTCAAGATATCCTGGCTGAGTCTTGAAACCGTGATAATCTTTATGACACTCATTAATATGAACATCGATGAACCTTTCTATCTCCATCGCCTTATTGAGGTCGAAATGATAGAGCACCTTGCCTATTTCATCAATCTTTAGGTCATATATATCATCGATAGGAAGACAATCGTCTAACTTTCTATTTTTAAAACTAGTTATATCATCATCATATCTGATCATGTCACCGTGTTTATAATACTCATGTTTAACAAACGGAGCCATGATCTCAACGATCTCTTTGATCTCGTTTATTTTTAATTTATAGAAACTTCTATACTCTTTATCATAAACATCATATAACTCTGCTCCGTTCAAACCCACATACATATCAAACAACAGATCTGATCCCCAACTTGATACTTGCTTATGATATTGTTTGATCTGCCTTCCTGATGCTAATCCTAGTTTGATGCCTTGATCTTTAAGTGTTTTTAAGACCTCTTTAGTATTCTTACTTAATACCTTTTCATCATCAACAAGTGTTCCATCGATATCGAATATAATAAACTTGATCATAGATATATCACCTCAGTAAGCATGATAAATAATCTTTAAGATTTTGATAAGGCATAATTTTTAGCTAGATAAGAGAAATTTCCTATTTCCTTTATTACAAGTGGACGATGTGAAATTTTTCTAATATAAAAGTGACCTCTCAAACTGTTATAAAATGGCAATTGTCAAGTACTGTTTTTACTTATATATCTTACTTCTGTTGGCAAAATCGATAGCTAGAATAATAAGCTCATTATCATCTATTTCAGCTAATAAACGATAGTCTCCTATTCTATAATGCCACTGTCCTTTTCTATTCGCCACAAGAGGCTTACCGTGAATTCTTGGATCATCACATCCTTTAAGATTTTTCTATCCAAGTTTTAACCAAAATAAGTACTGATCTATCTATCTTCTTTAAAGTTTTAATGACCTTATCGGTATATTTGACATGATACATATCTTATAAATCTAACATCTTCCATGCATCTTCATGGGTGTAGGTCTTTAATGTGCTGTTGGCTTTATCCTTTTCGTATTCTTCAAATACCTTTAGATCATAATCGTTTTCTAGTTTTTCGAAGACGATCTTTTTTATCATCGAAGAAACTTTGCAGCCATAAGCCTTTGATGCGCTATCTAATATTTTCTTCTCATCATCATTAACTCTTATACTGATAACACCCATACTTTACCTCAATGTAATACATTTGTATTACATTCTAATCATAATAACAAGAATATATAATTTCTCACACGCACAAATTTTGCATTCCTTTTAATTTCTTGAACTATTTATACGATATCCAATTATAATCAATAATCAAACTGATGGTCACCCACAGAGATGATCCGAGACAATCTTTCGTCTTTATAGGGCTTGCGGATCTCAATAAGGTTCAGCACCGTGTAATCATGTTTTCGCAAAAACTCGATCATCTTATGATTGTTAGGATGAACATAGTTATAAAGCGTATCATTTCCATATGATTCAGCGATTTCTTCAGCTTTTTTATGCAGCTTTGATGCCACTCCTAATCGACGATATTCTTCCTTTACATATATCGACTCGACCCATACAACTTCATTATCGATACGAATGACGACATATCCAACGTATCTGTCATCTTTGACCATAGCGTAAACTGGATATCCATGAGCTAAGTATTCTGATAGTTCTTCTTTTGCTTTTTCAAGATCTGGTTTAGAAGTGATGCTTTTAAAAGAGCGAAGCTCAACTCTAAAGGAAGCGATCATCTCAACTACCTCGTCGTTCATTCCTCTGATTTCAACTATCTTCATATAACAATGGTATCATATAACGGTCCAGACAGATCTTTTATCTTTGGGCATCTTTCGTGATCAGTTCGGCATGTGGTAAAGTCAAGATCCAATCACAGAATGCTTGCCACTCAGGGAGACGGTGATGCCTTCTTTGAATATAGATGGTCTTGAGTTGACGATAGTTTGTTGTCATCTTCGCTGTTAGTTTGAAACCACATGGATTGGAATATAAGATCTCAAGATATAGATCTTTTAATCTTGGATCGTTTTTATCTTTAGCTTG
>CALVCT010000075.1 GCA_944326055.1 uncultured Erysipelotrichaceae bacterium | reverse complement strand
AGCAAGCAAGCAAGCAAGCAAGCAAGCAAGCAAGCAAGCAAGCAAGCAAGCAAGCAAGCAAGCAAGCACTAGTTATGTAATAGAGAACTCATTTTTAAAGAGAATACTTTTGATATGACACTTTTTGTTTATTAAAGCAGAAAGTGTTTTTAAGTTTAGGGGGTAAAAGGAATGAAAAAGATCATATCAATCGTTTGTAGTTTATTGATTATGGTTACTATGTTTAGTAACGTTTATAAAGTAGCTGCTGAAGAGAGGGAAATCGACTTAGAAACCTTTATACAAGAACTAATGGAAAATGGTGGAACTTTTGATGGCAAAGAAACAACGACGGTTAAATGGAAAACCAATGCTTCTTCAAATTATTTGAAAAGAGTTCAAAGTAGTAACTTTGTAGCTCAATATTGGATCGGAACAGATGATGATTTCAAAAGTAAAGTTATGAACATTAGAATCATAGATACAGATTTTGTGTACGAACCTAATGGTATAACTGGTTTTCGTGACTCATATGAATCTACAAATGGAAAAGATTGGACTGCAGATCAAGTAACAAACGCCGAATTTCAATTTTTGAATGATGGTGATGTATATATTGAAAACTGTACTTTTAATAAGATCGTCGTAAGTCCTTTTGGATCTAACGGTGACAGCAGAGATAATGATACGAATAGAGAATTTACGATCAAAAATAGTATCTTAAAGAATGTGTACAAGTGTTACACGTTAAAGGATATCTATCCTGCAACAGCTACGATCGAAGGAAATACATTTGAAAACTGCTCTGGAGCGATCTATTTTGAAGGCGGAGCTGTCAGAAATAGCATTTCTGTAATCAACAATAAGTTTATAAATGTTGACACGAATACTCCACCAGGCGATGAGAATACAAGAGGTATCATCCAACTATCTGGCAGTACGATTTTCGATAGCAACACTAAGTTTACTATTTCTGGAAATGAAATAGTCGGCAATACGATCAAAGGTAGCGCTGATAATGCTGAAAAGGGCCTTCCAGTGATCAGGTTTATCTCTCAATCTGATGTAACGATATCTGGTTGGACAGCGGGCGAAGCTTTTTCTGTCAAAGCAGAAGGAGATGCTGTTAAGTTACCACATTTCGCTGAGGACGTAATGATAGTAAATGGCCATCGATATACATTTAAAGGTTGGGCAGCTGCTGGTGATTATCAGGGACCTACAGTCGTTGTTGACGCATTATTAGAAAGCGGAACTGAAAGAACTGATAAAGGTATGTACTATGCAGTTTGGCGAGATGAAGTAGCTGATGAGCCTGGTGATGATCCTATCGTTCCTGTAAGACCATCAAGACCCGATCATAAAGAGGAAAGTTGTGAAGAGAGATTTGGCGATGACTGGCACTGGAGCGAGGAATATGGAGCATGTGTGCTTAAGGAATATTCAATAGTCATCGTTGATACTTCGACGAAATAATAATTGGTATTTGATGCTTTAGCGATGAAGGGGCGCAGCGTTCTGTGCCCTTTTATTTGTTTTTAGAGAAGTTATATTTTGCTATGGATATGACTTGAGTAGATGTTCGATGATCCTTTGAAATCGATGCTTCATGGACTTTCACTGTTAAATATCTTAGAATGATATGGAATTGGGGGGTCGCTATCAGATGACAGAAGATCTTAGAAGTAAGTATTTTCGAATATACTTCGTATACTTTATCTTCTTTTTAGCCAGCGGACCACTAGAGAGCATAACCTCCTACTTTTATTTCACATATTTCAGTACGGTTGAATATGGCATATTTCTAACTATAAACAATATTATCAACATAGTTCTACCGACTGTTATTGCTAGTATCTCATATAAGACAAACGCTAAGCTGGTCAATTCGATCGGTGTCATCATTGCATCTCTTTCAGGAATCATGATCGGTCTATATGGTGACAAAAGCGCCTTTCTTTTAATAACTTTATCTTCATTTCTATTTCTTGGACGCTTGGTCTTCAACAATTCTTTAGGCAATAAGATATGTTACAGCATCGATGAAGGATCATCGTCAGTATTCTTTTCACTAAGGGATCTGTACCTGTATGGTGGTATATCTTTGGGATCACTAGTCAGTGGCTTTCTTATAAGTCGCTTGGGATATGATCAGGCATTTATTGTCTTTTCACTTGTAATGTTAGTCTCACTATTCTTTTCAAATAGGATAGATATATCAAAAACCAATGAAGCGTCAGATGAAGAAAATAGGATATCGATCGTTGCGATCATTAAAAAGTTGATCAGAAATAGAGTGGTGATATGTTTGTCACTTATCTACCTATCAAGTGGCGTCTATGCCACTGCCTATGATTTTATCGGCAGCATCGGTCTAAAGCTGGGGATCGATGTATCAGTACTTCTGACATTTAGTGGTGTCATATTGATGATAAATGCTATTTCAGCCTATTTCATATCAAAGAGAGTCACTGAACATAACCGTAAATCATTATTTCTGATCGATATCTTTACTGACTTTGTTCCAGCTGTGCTATTTGCACTAAGTAATAGTAAACTACTATTCATGTTAGGACTATTTATCTCATCGATAAAAGATGTCTTTGCCCCTATCACTTTTTCATATATCGTATCTTGTTTTAATGAAGAAGAAGGGTTTATGGCTTTGGCATTACTTGGATCGATAAGCAGTCTATTCAGTGTTATCTTTCCGATCATTTTTGGATACATGATCGAGAACGATTCGCAATTGTTATTTGGGATCAGTGCTGGTCTGATATTGGTGTCTGTTTTGATAGCGAAGGTCTTGATGCCTGATAATAAAGACTAGTCTTATTTAATGATCACGAGAATAAGGATGGTGATGGACGATGATCTCATCAAGATGCTCATCTTCATCAAATAGTAAGACCCAATAGCTGCCGCTTTCATCATCACGATAAGTAAGCGATAGTTCATCACTTTCGTTGGGTACACCATAAGAATCTAACACATCTTCATATGTCGATATCCCAAGGTATAGACCACTTGGCAAGATGCTGTCTTTTGGGGCGAAGTCATAATTGCCATAGATCATAGATATGCCGCCGACGATACCATCTATAAGGGCGATATCATCTTCGCTGGTATTGTAGACAGTGATACTCAATGTTTGATCGCTATCGCTTATAAGATCGATACGCTTATAGTCATAACTTCCATAAGGTCCATCATTGCCTTTTAGTATAAGAGAAGCACTATCTTCGATATGCCAGCCATTTTCTAAAAAACGATGGATCGATACTGGTAATTCATATATGACATCATTTATCTTTAAGGTATAAGAGTGCCAATCTTTATCTATGATCAAAGGATCATCACTGATACTTAGATCATTAGGATCATCTAGTAGTTGAAGATCGATCACACTTTGAGTATAAGGCAGATAAGTAACTTTGGCATATAGGTCACCATCTTTGAGCATCTCTTTTCCTTTGTCATAGAGATCTTTACTGATCTTGAAGCTGTGATAGTCATTATCCATATCATGACCTTGAAGATAATAGCTTGTTGGTGAATCACCAGTACCCCACTCATCATCGAATGAGAGACGATATAAATAAACAGTAGATGGATCATGAAGATAAAAGGCATCTAAGATAATCGGTCTAATCAGAAAGAATGATATGAGTGCTAATATGCTGATAGCTATGATACCAAGTATCGTCTTTTTTATGTTCTTTCTTTCTTTAGCTAGTTTAAATAAGATATTTAAAGCGACGATGATACAAAAAGTACCCAATAAGCCATAGATGAGCGCATTTTGGATATAGCTTGATATACCGATCGCTAAGTTATCATTATTGATAAACAGATTGATGATCATCATAGCGATGATAGGGGCGAATATGATGACGCCAATAAAGATCAAAAACTTCACTTTGATCTTACGGTCACTTTTTTCTTTTATCTCGCTTTTATCTAAAGGCATGATCTTACAAGGTCCATTTTAGTATCGGCACGACGCAAGTTGTATTAAATCATCTTTAAATCACTAGATCTCGATGTCTATGTACTATCTATATCAGATGCTCATATGATCTTGATGGCTAAAAAAGAGTTATTGTACAAAAATAAAAGGGCAGCAGTGCTGCCTCTATCTGATGAAGTTTTTTCTCTGTGGTTTCTCTTTTTCAGGAAGGCCATATCTTTCTTTGCCTAGAGCGATGCTCTTGATAAGAAAAGACATATTGTGAGCTAATGTCCGCATCGTTTGTAGACCTTCAGCATCTTCACTGGCTTCACCTTTATCACGACCATGGACGCGATTCCAATACTGACTAGAAGCCACAGGCATGCCTGAGATCGTAAAGTACTTGTTGAGCTCATCAAAGGTCGCACTGATACCGCCACGTCTAGCTACCACTACACTAGCACCGACTTTCATCGTCTTATCGAAGTTTGAACTGTAGAACAAACGATCTAAAAAAGAGATCAGTGTACCATTGGCTGATGCATAATAGACTGGGCTAGCTATGATGAGACCATCTGCATCTTCAAATATGGCATTCACCTCATTTACTTCATCGTCAAATACACATCTGCCATTTTTATGGCAGAAACCACAAGCAATGCAACCTTTGATCGCTTTTTGACCGATCTGGACCTCTTCAACTTCGATGCCTTCTTTTTCAAAGACCTTTTTCATCTCATTCAAGGCGATCGATGTATTACCATCGATCCTTGGACTACCATTTATGATCAGAACCTTCATCTTAAGACCTTCTACACAATAGATTATAGTATTTTTGTCAATAGGGACTAAAAAGACCTTTATTTGCATATATATGCGATATATGGGCTATTTACTGGTATTAATATTTTAAAGGTGTATGATTGAAGTATGAAGAAGAATATATACACAATGATAATAATGATCATCGCTATCGTTATATCTACATTTACTATTAGTGCTGAGTCTATTTCTATAGATGAAGCACATTTCCCTGACGCTGTTTTTAGAGAATATGTCAGTGAGCATTTTGATGATGATCATGATGGTCACTTATCGCAAGATGAAATAAACAAGATCAAAGAGATCGAAGGTCTACCAAGCGAAGTAAGCGATCTAAACGGGATCGGATGCTTTACTCATCTTGGATCCCTGAGTGTTTCAAATACTAAAGTTAAAACTGTCGATGTCAGTTTTAACACCTCTTTAAAGACCTTATATGCGGTAGGTGAGTCTATAGAAAGTGTCATAACTGGTGAACTTGATAGTCTTGAGCAATTTTGGTCAGAGAGCACTTCACTAACATCTATCGACCTATCAAAGAATACAGGTCTCAATCAGCTACACCTTAAAGGGCTCGATGATCTTGTATCTTTGAAGCTTCCAGAAACTGATCTGGCTTATATGACGCTTGAAGATATTCCTAAACTTACGACATTAGATCCTAGAAGTTTAAGTTCACTCAGATCACTTATGATGATCTATACGGGTGTAAAAGATCTCGATATCAGTGATTCCACATCTTTGAATTCTCTATATCTTGAAAGGGTACCGATCAGTACTTTGGATCTCAGCGGTCTTAAAGAACTTACCAGTATCAATATCACTGGCGTAGGTCTCAAAGAGATCGATGTCTCATCTATGAACAAGTTACAGTATCTGGTACTGAATGATACTCTGATCAACGGTCTAGATCTTAAAAATAACCCCGCACTTCGCTACCTGGATACAAGCGGCAGCCCTTTAGCATATTTGAATATCTATTCAAATATCAGGCCAAGTTATACAAAAGACGTAACACTGAAACTTGATGTGAGCGGTGCAAGCTTTAAGATCACTGATCATTTAAAGGATATCGATCTATCTAAAGTAGTAGATCTTAAGGGAGCTAGTATCTCTGGCAATGAGTTTAAAGATTATGTGCCTGGAGTCGCTATCACTTATCGTTACGCTGTTAAAAGTGACAGCTATATCGATGTGACGCTCGATCTTGTGATAGACAAGATAAATCCGACGATCATATTGAAAAATGATCAAAAAGTATATGACGGCTCAGCGTTCGTGCCAGAGTTAGAGATAGATGAAGGTATAAATTATACACTCAGTTACCAGTATGAAAATGGCAGCGAACTAGCTGAAGCGCCGATAGATGCTGGAAATTATAAGCTTGTCGTATCGACATCAGGAAATGATTTCTATAATGGATGTGACGAGATATTCGATCTAACCATATGTAAAGCTGACCCAGAGATCTATATACCAGGAAGATTGACTTATAAATTTGGTGAAACAGCTCCTGAGATCAAAGCTGAAACTAGATCATCTGGAAATATCAGCTATGAGTACTATACTTTAAAATCTAGTCTTAACTGGGAGAAGATCGGTGGTAGGCCTAATAATGCTGGTATATATATGGTAAAAGCAAGCGTAGGTGAGACAGATAACTACAAGGCTTCCTCGACTTCGCGTATCTTCATGGTAATGGCGAGCGATCCAAATGTACAGATAACCACGCTTATTCCAGATAAGGTCTATGATGGTATGAAAGTCGATGATCCAGAAGTGGATCATGGTGACAGTCAAGGAAAGATCTTTATCGAATGGTACAAGAAAAGTAATGACAAATGGTTAAAAGTAGATGATGCAAAAGATGTTGGTGAGTATGCCGTAGTCCTCTTCGTGCTCAGTGATGGCAACCATTATGGTGATATCGAGTATGATACTTTTAAGATCACTAAGGCCGAAAACCATTGGCTAAAGCCACTTACATATGACGATGGTAGAC
>CALVCT010000074.1 GCA_944326055.1 uncultured Erysipelotrichaceae bacterium | reverse complement strand
TGTTGTTTGATATTCGAATTGTACCGCTTGACGCTATCGTTCCACTCTCTAGTTTTCTTGATATTTTCCATTCAACAGCAACTCTCGATAACGGAAATTCAAAGATTCTTTCAATTCTTGATTAGATAAGTAACCGTCTTTAAGCTCCTTATTTAGCCCTAAATATGTAATAAGCGACCCAATCGCATCTAGATCTGATAGAGCATAAAAAGCGATGTAGATTTGCTCTTGAAAGTATGGCTCATTAGAAATAAAGTAAGTGCAATTAGAGACATGACCAAAAGCATATTCTTCAGCTAATTCATCTGTATTATTACCAAGAAGCGAGGTATCTGTATTTAGTATCGAGACTTCTGTTACGTACGTATCGCTTTCGTCTAGAAAGATAAGTAGGATCGATGCATTACCATCGATATTATCATTTTTTCTTTCATCGATCACAGTATAGTAGTTCTCTGGATCATATATCATCCTTGTCTCGGCGGTACGATCACAAGAAGACAATAAAACAGTAATTATCAGTAAAACAACCCTTATCTTATTGTTCATAAGGAGTAAAGGATACTACATCTGGCAGATATGTTCGGTCATATGTTTGCCAAAAACCAATACCATCTTGACTAGCGTAGCCGTGAAAAATAAATGATATATTAGTATATCTAACATCATATCCTCCGTTAGTGATGTTAGCTGTATATTGAACATCGGTCACTTCATATGTATTTGTTAATCCGCCAGTCCCTTCAACGACGATTCTTGGCGCTCTAAGTCGACCAACTACTTTACCAGTGTTATAGTCATAACTGGCAGTAACTTCAATGTGATATATGACGTTGATAGCTATCGGAACAGTTGGATTAACAGGACTACTCCCTCTTGCTACGACGCTGTTAGTCGGTGTTACGTATGTAGACGAATAAACAGCCAACGGCTCGATAGGAACATCGCTAATTTCTGCAAAGATAGATAATGGATTGATGGATACGAATAATAGAATACTCAATAACGTTATAAACGCTTTTCTCATATTTATGCCTTCCTTTTAACGCATCGTTTATTATGTTTATTATGTTTGTTTGACAAGACCCTATAGTTGATTCTATCTTGAAAATATAAAAATGTATAGAATCAACTATTCTATGATGCCGTTTCTGTATCTATGAGGATTGTAACTTAACATAAGTTTCTTGCCTCCTCTTTCTTAACTTCATTATAGTTTAAAATGTAAGCCTTTACAATACAAACTTACAGAAAATCGCTATTGATCATATCGATGTACAAAGAAGATCTAGAAACTACAGATAGACTAGATGATAGAGAAGAGCTCAAGATCGGCTATCATCCTATCTTAAAAGAGCTCCATCACAAAAACGCCATGAGATTAGATGCGATCTTTAAAGAGGAAGGGTATGGCATCTTAAAAAAGATGGATGAAAAGACGAAAGAAGCTACCTTCATCATCATCCAGCACGTCATCTCTGACCCACTATTTATGAAAGAGATGTATGATGTATTCAAAAGATATGACCTCAAACTATATAGCGCATATCTCTATGATCGTCTTGCCTATTTTCAAAGAAGACCCCAGTGCCATGGTACACAATTCCACTATGGTCTCGATGGTAAGATGCAACTTTATCAAACGCAAGATCTTGAGTATGTCGATGAAAGAAGAAAGAGTGTCGGACTTGGACCGATCTTTGAAGTCACTAAGATCTGTGCTGGATATCCGCCGATCTCTAAAGAAGAAGCATATCAAAACTACCTTGCTGAAAGAGCTTGGTTATTATCTACGGGATGATGTGATGAAAAGATGATAAAAGAGTATGAAAGATCAATAGGACTCGATCACTAGTCCTTGAGTATTAGAAAGACCATTGCTTTCATGTTCTGTGATATCGATGACTTTGAGTCCGAATACTTCAAGATACACTCCTGGACTATCAAGATAGCTCAACTCTTCTTCATCAAAGACCATATCTATCATCTTCTCATCGGTCGTAAATTTATATGTCTTACCGACCTCGATCTCACTTTGATCGATCGCTGATAAATCGATCAATTCTTGTCTAGATTGAAAGAAGCTAACTAAAGCCAAGGTCTTTTCATTTGTGTTTTTATCAACGAGCAAGTCATCGATAGTACCAGTGAATGAAGCTGATACGTTGGCATAGTTCTTTTCGTCAGGGTTCTTAGTGACTTCCTCTTCCTTTGTGCATCCTACCAAAAGAAGCGCAATGATAATGATCAACGATATCTTTTTCATAAGATGATCTTTGTATATCCTTTGTGATATACCTATCCTTTCTATCGACCGATATTTATCGACCAAGGTCGATCATGGTCACTTTAGCTTATATATTGAATGCGCAAATGGCGATCGCTATCTTCTAAGCTAATCATATCAAAAAATAATAAAAAACACAGGTCTAGCCTGTGCTATATGCTTTTGGAGCAGGTGACGGGAATCGAACCCGCCTTCTAGCCTTGGGAAGGCCATGTTCTACCGATGAACTACACCTGCATCAGTGTCTTAATTATAATCAAGACACGTCTTTTTTCAATCAGCTAAGAATC
>CALVCT010000073.1 GCA_944326055.1 uncultured Erysipelotrichaceae bacterium | reverse complement strand
CTTGATAAAAATGGCGGCATCATGCATGATCATAGAGAAGTTCTGGACTATCTCAAGAAAAAATATATCGACAGGCATTAAAGTGACCAATCGATAGGATCTAAGCCATTAGCTAGAAGATATTCATTGGCCTTTTTAAAATGTCCGCAGCCGAAGAAACCATTATAAGCACTAAGAGGAGAAGGATGAGCTGCTTCCAAGATGAGGTGTTTTTCATTGTGTAAAAGAGTTTTCTTGTCTCTGGCATTTCTTCCCCACAACATGAATACGAGAGGTCCTTCTTTCTTATCAAGAGCTTCAGTGATCTTATCAGTAAGTATCTTCCAGCCAATATCTTTGTGTGAATTAGCTTTATGAGCTTCAACAGTCAAGACGCTGTTGAGAAGGAGTACACCTTCTTTAGCCCACTTAGTCAGATCGCCATATCTTTCATCGAACTCTATCTTTAGCTCAGTGTTGATCTCTTTATAGATGTTTATTAGTGATGGCGGGACTTTAGTGCCTTTATCTACACTGAAGGCAAGGCCTGTCGCTTGTCCTTCTTCATGATATGGATCTTGACCAAAGATGACCACTTTTGTGTCTTGATATGAAGTAAGACGTAAAGCACGATAGAGATCTTTAGCTTTAGGGTAGATGACTTTTGTCTGATATGCATCATCTAAAAAGCGACGTATTTCTTGGTAATAATCTTTTTCAAACTCATTTCCTAGGACATCATCCCAGTCATTTCCGATGATCTTCATGAATCGATTATACATCTTTTGTGTTATTATCGGTCCATGAAGATAGGACTAGCCGCTTTTAAGGTCAAAGATATCACCTACGACCTTAATAAGATCCATGCTGCTATAAAGGATACTGATGCAGAGATCCTCATCTTCCCTG
Organism: uncultured Erysipelotrichaceae bacterium; assembly: GCA_944326055.1. Taxonomy (GTDB): domain Bacteria; phylum Bacillota_I; class Bacilli_A; order Erysipelotrichales; family Erysipelotrichaceae; genus JAHHTG01. Next base: position 6,888 of record CALVCT010000073.1, on the reverse strand, counting down.
AAGCATATCTTCAAGGATTTTGTGCTATGACATTCGATCTTGATCATGATCTAAAGATCGCTAAGGATATCGATGATCATATCTTTGTGGAACTCAAAGAGTTGACACAGCGCTACCATAAAGCTCTCGTCATCCCTTACTTTGAAAAAGACGAGGAAGATATCTATTCATCATGTGCTTTTATTGCTTATGGTGAGATACTCTACAACTATCGTCGGATGTCAGATGGTTGGAAGATAAAAGAAGCACCAAAGAACTATAAAGAAGGAGACAGCTCATCATCGATCATCTATAAAGAAAGAGAATTCAAGGTCGCCCTATGTGGTGATATGTTTACTGATACAAGACCCTACAAGACAAGCGGTATCTTGATCTGGCCAATATATGTGAACTTCGATATCGTTACTTTTGAAAGATCGAAGAGCGAATATATACAAAAAGCAAATGAAGCATCTAAAGATGTTCTGATCGTCAATGCGCTTGATGATGACCCTATAGCTCATGGTGGTGCTTTCTATATCAAAGATTGTAAGTTAGAAAAGTGCTTGCCGTATGATGAAGAAGATATCTTGATCATCGATATCTGAAATGAACTATCTTAGACGATATATCTTCATCTTATCGGCGTTTGAAGTCATTTGAGGTTACAAATGAAGAAGCTCGTTATATAATCAATAGGTGAGATTCAAGAATATCAAAGAAGCACTGGATTGGATCATGAGTCAAAGAAAAGGAAAGGGACGCTTTCCTTCTTTCTTGCATCTTTTAGATGAGATGGGACATCCTGAGAAAGATTTCAAGATCATCCATGTGGCTGGCACTAATGGTAAAGGATCTTGTGTCACTTATCTTCGTGATGGCCTCATGGCTCTTGGCTATAAAGTTGGGACACTTCAGTCGCCGCATTATCGCACGCACTTAGATCGTATACGTGTCGATGGGAAAGATATCAGTGAAGATGCTTTTCTTCGTATCTTGAATAAGAATTATGGCTTTTTTGTAAAGAACGATCTTAATATGTTTGAGATGGATTATCTCATCATGTGTGAGTATTTTAAGGAAGAAGCTTGTGATTTCGTCATCACTGAAGTTGGGATGGGAGGAAGACTTGACTCGACTAATGTCGTAAGAGATCCTCTTTTAAGTATCATCGTTACGATAGGGTATGATCATATGGAAGTATTAGGTGATACACTTGAGAAGATCACACGTGAGAAATGTGGCATCATCAAGGATGATAGTGCTGTCTTAGTTGGTGATCTTAAAAAAGAGCTCAAGGATATCGTCAAAGAAGAAGCTAAGGCCCACCATGCGCGCTACTTTGAGACACAAGCATATAAGGATGAGGGTCCTCGTAAGTTCAGCTATCGTGATGAAGAATATGAGTTATATAGCTATGCAGATTATCAAAAACACAATGCCTCTGTTGCGCTTGAGGCTCTATATATCTTAGCTAATGAAGGTCTTGTGCACTTCGATCACGCTAAGATCGCTAGTGCTTTTAAAAAAACGGTCTGGCAGGGGCGCTTTGAGATCATCCATGAAGACCCTTTAGTCATCATCGATGGCGCTCATAATATCGATGGGATGAGGGCGCTGATCGCTTCTATAAAGAAGATAAATATGCCTAAGGCTGTCCTCTTCAGTTCCATTGAAGCCAAAGAGTATGATAAGATGTTAAGACTTCTGAAAGAAGAAGTTGAAGAGATCGTCCTTACTCGTTTCATGAGCCCAAAAGGTCTCTTCAGGATCGAAGATGAAGCAGAAGATCTCCACCTTAAAAGGATCGATGATCTAAAAGAGGCATATAACTATCTATATGATAGATATCCCTGCATCATCATATGTGGTTCATTATATTTTTTAAGTGAGTTTATAGAGAAGGTCGATTATGCAAGATGAGATAGTAGTAAAAGGAGCCAGGGTCAACAACCTCAAGAATATCGATGTGACGATACCGCGAAACAAGCTCGTCATCATGACAGGACTTAGTGGTAGTGGTAAGACTTCACTAGCTTTTGATACGATCTATGCCGAGGGACAAAGACGCTATGTCGAATCATTGAGTTCTTATGCAAGACAGTTTTTAGGTGGTCTTGAGAAACCGGATGTCGATGAGATCACAGGTCTTTCGCCTGCGATCTCGATCGATCAGAAAACGACCGGCAACAACCCGCGCTCGACTGTTGGGACAGTCACGGAGATCTATGATTATCTAAGGCTTTTATATGCAAGATGTGGTATACCATATTGTCCACATCATCATCGACCGATAAGTGCACAAACGGTGCCGCAGATGGTCAAAAGGCTCATGTCTCTTGAGGATGGCGCAAGACTTGAGATCTTAGCTCCTGTCGTTTCAAATAAGAAGGGTACTTTCAAAGAGCTATTTGAAAAGCTCAAGAAAGATGGTTATATGCGCCTTTATGTCGATGATGAGATGATGCTTATCGAAGATGCTAAGCCACTTGAGAAGAATAAGAAGCATACGATCGAAGTCATCGTCGATAGACTTAAGAAAAGAGCGGATATCAACAGTCGTCTGACTGATTCTTTAGAGACGGCTCTCAAACTCGCCGATGGTTTGGTCATCGCTAAGGTCAACAATGAACGTGTCGTCTTCTCTAGTAGGTTCGCTTGTCCTGAATGTGGCTTCTCGATCACTTCTTTAGAGCCAAGACTCTTTAGTTTCAATGCGCCACTTGGGGCTTGTGATGAATGTAATGGTCTTGGGATCACAGAAGAAGTCGATGAAGATTCGCTTTTTATCTCAAAAGATATGACGATCAGAGAAGGAGCGATACGCTTCTATAAGAATATCGTCGACACCGACCGTCTCGATTGGCAAAGATTTGCGATCTTGTGTGATCACTATAAGATCTCTTTAGATAAGAAGATCAAAGATTTCACAAAAAAAGAGATGGATATCATCCTCTATGGTTCAAAAGAAGAGATCGATTATGATATCGAGACTAGTAGTGGGACAAGATATCACAAGAAAGACTATATCGAAGGTATCAAGGTGCTCATCGATCGAAGATATCGTACGACGACATCTGGCATGATGAAAGAATATCTTGGTTCTTATATGCGTGAATCTGTCTGCCCTAAATGTCATGGCGCAAGACTCAATGAGATGGCACTAAGTGTCTATGTCGGCACCAAAAACATCTATGAGTTTACCCAGATGGCGATCACTGATGCCTATGAGTATATAAATGAGCTCAATCTCGACAAGATGCGACAAGAGATCGCTGAGCTATTACTAAAAGACATAAAGAGTCGACTAAGATTCCTTATCGATGTGGGACTTGGCTATCTCACACTTGATAGGATGGCGATGACATTATCAGGTGGTGAAGCGCAAAGGATCAGGCTTGCGACACAGATCGGCAGCGGTCTTACAGGCGTTCTTTATGTCTTGGATGAGCCATCGATAGGTCTTCATCAAAAAGATAACGCTAAACTCATCGCTTCTTTAAAGAAGATGCGTGATCTTGGCAATACACTCATCGTCGTCGAACATGACGAAGAGACGATGTTGGAGAGTGACTATATCATCGATATCGGTCCTGGTGCTGGCAATGATGGTGGAGAAGTTGTTGCTTGTGGTACGCCAGATGAAGTTATGAGAAACGATGCATCGATAACTGGTCAGTATCTAGCACACAAGAAATACATAGCTATACCTAAGAAAAGACGTAAAGGTAATGGTAAATTCCTTAAAGTCTTTGGTGCTAAAGAGCACAATCTCAAAGATATCGATGTGACACTACCATTAGGAACTTTTATCTGTGTCACGGGTGTTTCTGGATCAGGTAAATCGACACTTGTCAACGACATCATCACAAAGGCTATCCAAAAGTCTTTTGGTAGGGTCAGGGTATTTCCTGGGCACTATAGAAGAATGACAGGTATCGATAATATCGATAAAGTCATCGAGATCTCGCAAGATCCTATCGGTCGTACCCCAAGATCGAATCCTGCAACTTATACAGGTGTCTTCGATGATATAAGAGAGCTATTTGCGATGACTCCAGCCGCAAAAGAGCGCGGTTATGATAAAGGACGTTTTAGCTTCAATGTGGCCGGTGGTAGATGTGAAGCATGTCAGGGCGATGGTGTCAAAAAGATCTCGATGTTGTTTGTGCCAGATGTCTATGTCGAATGTGAAGAGTGTCATGGAAAACGCTATAACGAAGAGACTTTGGCTGTTACTTATAAAGGCAAGAGTATCTATGATGTCCTTAAGATGACAGTCAAAGATGCTCTCGAATTCTTCTATGCCATACCGAAGATCCGTGATAAGCTCAAAGTCCTCTATGATGTCGGTCTTGGTTATATCGAACTTGGACAAAGCGCAACGACGCTTTCAGGCGGTGAAGCTCAACGTGTCAAATTGGCTTCTGAACTACAAAAGAAAGCTACAGGCAAGACGCTATTTGTCTTGGATGAGCCAACGACTGGCTTGCATACAGACGATGTCCAAAAGCTCATTGCGATATTTGAGAAGATAGTAGATAATGGAGATACAGTGCTGGTCATCGAACACAATCTCGATGTGATCAAGAGCGCTGACTATATCATCGATCTTGGTCCTGATGGTGGTGATGGAGGTGGTGAAGTCATCGCTTGCGGAACACCAGAAGATCTATGCAAGATAGAAAGAAGTTATACCGGTATCTATTTGAAGAAAGTATTGGAGGAAACATATGAGCGCTGATCTTGATAAGAAAGTATTCGTCCGTGATCTAAAGGATAAATTTAATCTTATACAACTTACAGGTAATGAAGAGAGCTTGGATCGCTGGATCGTCGCTCCTGATATCAATAGACCAGGTCTAGAACTGACTGGTTATATGCGTCTCAATGATCTTAAGCGTGTGACGATCATCGGTACTAAAGAGATCGAGTTCATCAATACGTTAGATCGCGATACGCAATATGCACGCTTTGGCATCATCACTGATGCTTATACACCATGCATCATCATCTCTAAGACGCAAGAATGTCCAGAAGTTTTAAGACAGATAGCTACAGAGCGCAATTTCCCTGTCTTTCAATCAAAAGAAGAGACACTGCGCATCTCGGTCGAAGTCACAGCTTTCTTAGATGAGAAGCTAGCACCATGTGAAGTCTTCCATGGTGTCATGATGAACATCTATGGTATCGGTGTCTTACTAAAGGGTGAAAGCGGCATCGGTAAATCTGAATTAGCTCTCGATCTTGTCAGACGGGGACACATGTTAGTGGCAGATGATTGTGTTGAGACCTACCGTATCCATAATGAGCTCAAATGTACCGCCCCAGAACTCTTAAAAAATATGTTAGAGATCAGAGGTATAGGCATCATCGATATGACCTTGGTCTATGGAGCTGTCAGTTGCCTTGATTCGTGTAATCTTGATTTTGCGATCGAGCTCAAGTCTTTTTCTAGTACGACGAATATCGAACGTAATGCCTTGGGCGTCACAGATACGATCGATATCATGGGCGTTGAGAAGCCACTGATCATCGTTCCAGTAAGAGAAGGTAGAGCTCTAAGCGTCATCATCGAAGCAGCAGTAGCTAACTTCCGTTTACTACAAAAAGGCACAGACAGCGAAATGGAGTTCCATAAACGTTTAGAGGAACTGATCGCCAAGAATGAAAAAGAAGGAGGTGCTTGATGGAATTTTTACCAAGCCGACAGATATTCTTACAGATAGGCAATCTGCATATCACCTGGTATGCGCTGTGTATCATCACAGGCGCACTTATTGCTTATGCGCTATCAGCTCATAATCTTAAGAAGCTAAAGTATCCAGCTTTCTATCTCGATGACTTGTTCTTTGGTATCTTACTTTCAGGTATCATTGGAGCTAGACTTTGGTTCTGTGCTTTCTATGATCTAGGATATTATCTAAGTGATCCACTTGAACTCATTGCAGTATGGGATGGAGGACTAGCTATCCAAGGTGGCTTTATCTTTGCGATAGCTTATAGTTTATATTATTGTCATAAACAGAATATCGACTTTCTAAGAGTTGCGGATCAGATCGTTCCAAACGTCTTACTAGCACAAGCTATCGGCCGCTGGGGCAATTTCGCCAATCAAGAGTGTTATGGCTTTGAAGTATCACCTTCTTATTATGATGGCATCTTGAGCTTCCTTAAAGATGGTATGCACATCAATGGTACATACTATGAACCGATGTTCTTTTATGAGAGCGTACTTTGTATCATTGGCTTCCTTATCATCGTCTTCGTCCTCAAGCGTTTCCAAAACAAGCGCGGTGACCTCATGTGGGCATATCTCATGTGGTATGGTGTGATAAGATTCTTTATCGAAGGACATCGTGGTGATGCCTTGATGTTAGGACCGCTACGCATGGCACAAGTCACTAGTATCGTCTATCTCATCGTCGGTCTTATAGGTTTCTTTGGCATCTTAGATAAGTTCATCTTCAAGAAAAAGAAGCCGACGATACTCTTTGATCTTGATGGTACACTATTAGATACTGAAAAAGGTATCATCGAGACTTATCGTTACCTCTTTATCAAATACAATCGTCGAGAGAAGTTCACTAAAGAAGTCGAACTTGAAGTCTTAGGACCTGCTTTACAAGATATCTTCACTAAGTATTTTAGTGATCTTGATATGGACACATTACTTGAAGAATATCGTGAATATAATGAACAGATCTTTAAAGAGCGCAATCGTCCGATGGAACATGCTGAGACGACGCTCAAAGCTCTCAGAGATGAGGGTTATCACATCGGTATCGTCTCAACAAAAATGAAAGAGACAGTCAGACGCAACCTTGAAGTCTTCGGACTTGATGGCTATATCGAGGCTATCGTTGGTGCTGATGATGTCACTAAACAAAAACCTGATCCGATGGGCCT
>CALVCT010000072.1 GCA_944326055.1 uncultured Erysipelotrichaceae bacterium | reverse complement strand
TTGGAGCTTATGGCTTTGGGTATGGCACACTATGGTGGAGCTACTATTCCTGATTACTATTCTGCATTGATCTTGGGTACCGCATATGCGATCATGTCAGGCATGGGTGCAGATTACGGTATTGGATTAGCTATTCCGGTTGCGTTGCTTCTGACACAACTTGATATCTTGGCACGTATGAGTCACTCATTCTCGCAACACGGTATGGATAATGCTATCGAGACACTTAACTATAAGAAGATCAATGGCTGGCATATCTTTGGTGCTTGTACGTGGGCTCTATCAAGAGTATTACCAGTCTTTATCGGTCTTGTATTTGGTGAAACAGTTATCACTTTCATCAATTCATGGTTACCTTCTTGGCTCATGAGTGGATTGAAAGCAGCAGGAAAGATTTTGCCGGCTTTAGGTATTGCAATTCTTTTACGCTATTTACCACTCAAACAAGGCTTTGCATATTTTATCTTAGGTTTTGTCTTAATCGCTTACTTTGGTTCGATGATCTCGATCCTTGGCGTAGCTTTAGTTGGTCTGGCTCTTGCACTATTGAAGTGGTCGCAAATTAAATCGCCAGCAGTAGAAACAGGTCCAGCAGGATCTTCAGATGATGAGGTGGAAATCGATGAGTAAGAAGATAAGTAAAAAAGCGCTCAATAAGGTGATATGGCGCAATATGTTCGCCTTGCAATGGTCATGGAACTATGAAACGATGCAAGGATCAGGTTATGGATGGTGCACAATCCCAGCATTAAAAGAGCTTTATGACGATCCTGAGGATTTGAAAAAAATGCTTAAGATCGAAAGCACTTATTTCAATACAACGCCTGCAATGTCCCATCTCATCATGGGTGCAGACCTTGCGATGCAAGAGCAGTTTGGAACCGCAAGCGAAGAGACGATCACAGGTATAAAAACAGGTCTCATGGGTCCGTTTGCCGGTATTGGCGATACGATATTCTTAACGATCTATCGTGCCGTATTCTTTTCAATCGCTTCTTATATTGCTCTTAATGGATCGGCAGTTGGTCTACTAGTACCTCTTGTTATGGGGCTAATAATCATTTATGTAAGATATCGTTTTACATTACTTGGTTATTATAAGGGACAACAATTAGCGCAGTCATTTGGTGATACTGTGTCGAAGATAACGGAATGTGCTTCTGTGCTTGGATTAACAGTCGTTGGTGGATTAGTTCCATCGGTCGTCTCATATTCAACAGATTTAGTGTTTACACTTGGCGAAAAAGAATTTGTAGTACAAGATTATCTAAATATGATCATCCCAAGCCTTATTCCGTTATTGATTGTCTTCTTCTCATATTGGCTGTTAGGTAAAAAATGGATGAACTCGACTAAACTTATCTTTGTCCTCTTGTTGATAGGTCTAGTTCTAGGCAATCTAAACTTAATTTTCCCAGGTGCTTAATGAGAACAACTGAAACTAATAACACACATACAAAGTCAATAGATGAGCTTAGTGGTCGCGAGATCGCTAAGCTCATAAATAAAGAGGACGAAAGAGTATTTAAAGCTATTGGCGAAAAGTGTGACAGTATCGGCGATGGAATAGAATTATACGCTGAAACATATCGGAGCGGTCATAAGATCGTCAGTATTGGTGCTGGTTCTAGCGGCAGATATGGCGTATTGGATAGTGTTGAGCTTGTGCCGACATATAATGCTAACAAGAGCCAACTCTATGGAATCATTTGTGGTGGAGATAAGGCGATGTTTGGCTCTATTGAAGGAGCAGAAGATCATCCTGAATATGCTGTGGAGGATCTCAAAAAGATAGGTCTTGAAAAAGACGATCTTGTAATTGGTATCGCGGCAAGTGGAGATACACCTTATACATTAGGTGCTCTAAAGTATGCTAAAGAAGTTGGCGCTAAGACGATCTGTATTTGTTGTAATGAGAATTCAGCTATGAGCAAAATAGCTGACGTCAGTATCGATCCTGAAGTTGGTCCTGAGGTAATCAATGGGTCAACAAGAATGAAGTCTGGCACAACAGCCAAGATGGTTCTCAATATGTTAAGTACGGGCGCAATGATCAGATGTGGTCGTGTCTATGAAAATTATATGGTCTATGTACAACCCAGAAACATCAAACTAGTGAATCGTATGAAACACATGATCATGGACATTTTAGATGTTGATGAAGAAAAAGCTACTGAGATCTATGAGGCTAGTGGTCATGTTGTTGCTGTTGGCTTGGTCATGTATTGGTGCAATGTCACAAGAGAAGAAGCTATCGATGCACTAGATAAATGTGGTGGATTTGTCAGAAAAGCTGTGGCAAAATTGAATAGTAAATAACGGAGGAGTATATGCCAATCGTTCATGCTAGAGTAGATGAAAGACTTATCCACGGCCAAGTAGCAATGGTCTGGTGCCGTGTCACAGGTGCAGAAAGGATCGTCGTTGTAAATAAACAAGCGGTCGCAGATACCATGATTCAGGCTGCTTTAAAAATGTCTAAACCAGCGGGGATGAAGCTTTCGATATTAAGCCCTGAGAAGGCTGTAATCAATTTTCAGGATAACAAATATGGCGACGAAAAGATCTTCTTAATAACAAAAAATATCGTCGATATGAAGTACCTTATTGAAAACGGAGTTTCTTTAAAGAAGTTCAATGTTGGCAATATTGCCGCAAGAGATGCAAGTATACCAATCAAAAAGAGCGTTTCACTGACTAAAACCGATATTGAGAATATCAATGTATTGATCGGTGAAGGTATTGAGATTACTGCGCAGATGTTGCCTGATGAACCGGATGTGACGATAATCGATTACATAAAAGAAGCAAAGAACAAGGAAGAATAGATCTGGCGAGATCTCCAAACTGATTTTTATGAATAGCTCCTATCAACAAGGAGCTTTTTTGTTGTTTGTTCAAAACATATTGTTTTCCACATAGATATTTATAACTGAAGAATAAGACTTCTCTCATTTGTTCTACAATCTCGCTGTATAATGGTATATATTGTGCTAGAATTGGTATACAAATAAGGTGTTTATTTGTCTAGCAGAAACTATCTATATAGTTTGTATGTAATAGTTATTGGTATGCTTAAACAGCACACATTTCAATTAGGAGTCGTCTGGCAAGGCTAAATTAAAAGGAGGAGCGACGATCCTATAATAATTATTATCGCCTTGCATAATGAATCAATGGAAGCAGAAAAAGCAGAAAGCAGAAAACAAGTAACGATCGAAAGAAGTACGAAAGCATATTATTCAACAACATCCCTCCTTAAAAAGTTAGGATATGAATATCAAGTTATAGTACTAAAAAAGGATATTATTGAAGCAAACAAATTGCAAAGTAGTGAGCTTAGTATTCCTTTAGCAACAAACATTTATGAGATAAAGAGATTGCTTATTGTAGAAGACCATCCAAGAGCAATAGAATCATCATACATTGCTGCTGATTTAATACCTGAATTTTACAATGTAAGCCTTGAGAATGAACCCCTGTATACCATTTTAAGTGAAAAGTATAATATTGACATAGATAAGAGCGAAGAAAGAATAATCGTTGCAGAGGCGAGCAAAAGTGAGAGAGAACTATTAAAAGCCGATGGCGAGGTCATGGTCATAACAGGAAAAAGTTATGATCGAAACGGTCAAATCATTGAGTTGTACGAAACAGTATCAGTATGTGATTTTTTCAAGTTTAAAGGGGAGACTATACACTATGACAAATAGAGAGTATTTATATGTTCAATTAGCCGAGAATATAAAGAAAAAAATCATCAACGGAACTTACAGCATCGGAAGCAGGATACCTTCTGAAAGAGAAATGGCCGAAGTCTATGGAATTACAAGAGTGACTGTTAGAAGAGCATTAGACCTGTTAGTAAAAGAAAAGGTCTTAGTGGCAAGTGTCGGCAAAGGGACGTTCGTTGCTAAAATGCCAGACATTGAAAAGAGGATCAATCTAGGGGAGGGATCATCGAGTAGATTAGTATCCGATATTAGAAGTGGTGGCATGAATCCTTCAAAGATAGTCATCGATATGCAATGGCTGAAAAACGATCTTAAATGTTTTCCGAATGAGGAGCACATTTTTAAACTAACGAGGTTGATGCTAGTTGACGATAAACCATATGCCATTCAGATATCGAATTTGCCATATTCAAAATTCGAAGGTATTGAAAGATATGATTTCAAGGAAGGTTCTTTATATGATTATATGGATAATTACGGGCATTTACCAATACGTATATCATCAGAATTAACAATTGTAGATATGCCTAAAGAATTTAAAAAATACTTTAATATAAAGAAGAAAAAGAAAGTCTTCCATTTCGAATATATGGGAAGAGATAAAGAAGGAGAACTGGTTGAATACACGGAGTCTTACAATCTTCCAGAATATACAGAATATAAGTTTACAATCAAAAGATTTTAAAAGAAGCGAAATAAGCTTCTTTTTTTGCATAATGTATTGACCACATCATATATGAGTGGTATATTTAAAATACAAATGGTATATAAGATATACCAAAGATACATTTAAGGAGGTTAGCTATGATCAAAGTACTTCGTATCGATGATCGATTGATGCATGCTCAGGTTACTTTTGGTTGGGCGCAAAGTTTCAATGTTAAAGGTATTCTTATAATTTCGGACAAGGTAGTCAATGATCCAACGATGAAAATGGCTGCTGAATTCGCTAAACCGGAGTCAATGAAATTATGGATCAAAGGAGTGGATGACGGAATTAAGTCGCTTACCAAACTAAATGGGTTTAGTTATAATTCTATGGTTCTTGTCGAAAGCCCGTCGGTAGCACTCAAGGTTTGTCAGAACTCAGATGTGATCAAGTATGTGAACATGGGTGGTCAAAGAGTTGGCGATGGTCGCAGATCCATACTTGAAACAATTTGGCTTTCAGACCAGGATTTTAGTGACCTAAAGGCTATCGAAGATCTAGGAATCACAGTCGAAGTCCAAAAGATGATAACTGATCCTGGTTATCCGCTAAAGCATTTCCTATAAGAAGAATAAGATTAAAATTCTTTTAGTGTCAGATCTATAAGAGCTTCTATAGATGTTTTCGTTATGTAAAAATCGTAGAATCCCGGGACATGATTATATATAACCAGACATCAAAGATCTCTTAATCACATAATGTATTTCATAGAAAGGCGAGGTTAGTATGGAAATTAGCATTATTCAAGGTCTACTGATTGGTCTAGTAGCGGCATTAACTGCTATAGAAGGAGACTTTCTCGGTGAGAGCAAGTTTCGCGAACCATTAGTCACTGGTTTTCTAGTCGGTCTTATTTTGGGCGATCCTGTTCAAGGAACGATTATCGGCGGACAGCTGCAATTGATCTGGATGGGAGCTACTGGTATCGGTTTATCGGCTCAGCTTGACATTGGCTGTGGAGGAACGATCGGTGCTGCATTCGCACTTATGACAGGAAGTGGAGTCGAAGTCGCTGTTGCTTTAGGATTGCCTGTTTCAATTCTTATGCAATCATTGAATGTACTTAAAATGACTGCTTTGTCTGGCTTGATGCACAAGGCTGATAGCTATGCAAGACAAGGTAACACAAAAGCCATGGCACGTGTTCACTGGTCTGGTTTTTTCATCGATTTAGTTGAGTATACTTTGCCAACATTTGTTGCGGTCTATTTAGGATCTTCAGTAGTTGAGGGGTTAGTAAACAGTTTGCCACAATGGGTATTAAACGGAATGAGCGCTGTGTCGGTACTTTTGCCGGCACTAGGATTCGCAATGCTTATGCAGATCTTGATCACACCAAAACTCATCCCATTCTTTGTTTTTGGCTTTGCGTTAGCGGCATATACAGATCTGGGCATGCTTGCCATCACATTGATAGCAGTGTCGATCGCATTAGTTATGTATCAATTATTATCCAATCAACAAAGTGCTGTAGCATCAAAGGTTGATGATGAGGAGGATTTATAATGGCTAAGAGCAATATTATCAGTAAAGAATTCAATATTACAACAAAAGACTTCCGTAAAACTTTCTGGCGTTCATTTACTTTATTAGGAACATACAACTATGAAAGAATGGAAGCTCTAGGCTTTAATTACAGTATCTTTCCTGAATTAGAGAAGATCTATAAAGATGATCCAGAAGGATTAAAGGAAGCCTTGGTCAGACATATGGAAGTATTCAACATGACTGTTGCTCCTTCTCCGTTTGTTATGGGTATTGCTATTGCTATGGAAGAGCAATACAAGAGAGACCCAAGCAACTTTGACCCTAGTTCAATAAACGCTGTAAAGATGTCATTGATGGGACCTTTATCTGGAATTGGTGATACATTCTTCTGGGGTGTGTTCAGAATTTTGGCAGCTGCAATCGGATGTTCGTTTGCTGCATCAGGGAATCTCATTGCTCCATTCATCTTCTTGCTGCTATTCAACGTGCCGCAGTTCTTGACTAGATGGTATGGACTAAAGATCGGTTATTATAATGGAAACGAATTCTTGTCCAATATGCAGAAGAGTGGAAAGATGAATTTATTCACCTATTGTGCAGGTATCGTCGGTGCGATAGCTGTAGGATGCATGATTGCCACGCAGATAGCTCTCACGTGCCCATTAGAATTTACGATTTCAGGAACGACGATCGTATTACAAGAATATATAGACCAGATCCTTCCAAAACTATTACCATTAACAGCTACTTTGATCGTATTCTACTTCTTAAAGAAAAAAGTTAAAGTCTCTTATATCATGGTAGCGTTGATAGTAATTGGCTTTATATGTGGTGTATTTGGCATTTTAGGATAAAAGAAAGGAAATAAACCATAATGAGAGTTTGTGTTGAAGAGTTAAAGAATCTTATCCTATCTCGAGGAAAAGAGGCGATCAAAGATCGCTCGGAGATAGAAGCTATCGCTGATGAGATCTCTAAAAAAGGATTTGACAATATCTTCTTTGCTGGTTCTGGAGGATCGATTACGACGATCTGTCATTTCCCAAGGATCATCAGGAAATTATCGAATATCCCTGCTTATGCAGAGGAAGCTGCTGAATTGATGTATTCGAATTACCATTGCTTGAACGAAAGATCATTGGTAGTTATTATGGCTAAGACCGGTACTATGAAAGAGAGTGTCGAGCTAACGGAATATTGTAAAGCTAACAATATCCCTACAGTAGGTTTCGTAATGATCGATGATACACCTGTAGCTAACAATGTGACTTACAAAATTATGATCGATAAGTATTCAGAGCCGATCAGATACATACCGATGTATTACTTGATTTTCAGATTA
>CALVCT010000071.1 GCA_944326055.1 uncultured Erysipelotrichaceae bacterium | reverse complement strand
CCATAACCACTACTAGCAGCTAAACTATCGATCACATATACTTTAGCTTCATATTCATCAGCTAGTGTCTCACTAGCGATCTTTGCACTATTATATGAACCACTGATACCACTTGATAGTGTTAGATGGATGATGTTTTGACCTTTATTTAGATATGGTCTCCAAAAGTCCATATACCTAGCAGCATTTACTTGAGAAGTAGTAGGTACTGCTCCTTTTACCATCGCATTATAAAAATCTTCTAATTTATATGACTTACCATAATCATCATCATAATCTTGTCCATTAAGTGTGAATGTGAATGGTATGAATGCTATATTGTTATTTTCAAAGAAATCGAGATCCATATCTACTGTCGAGCAACAAGTGATTACATAATCCTGCATCAATAATCCTCCTTTAAGCCTTTATATTTTAATAATCTTAGCTAGACAATACAAGTAAAAATACTGCCGGATAAAGGTATATGGCTTAGATGCATTTATGATCTATTTAATGTATTTTGCCAGCTCATTTGCATAATGATCAAAATCTATCCCATTGACTTCGATCAATGTCTTTGTTGCTTCTTCAGTGATCTCTTTGCCTGATGCACCACATATCGCTGTCGATATCGATCCTATCGTATCAGTATCACCATATAGGTTAGCTGATAATAAAGCCGCTTTCTTTGGATCTAGATCACTGACTGTAATCATCAACATTACCATCGGTACAGTTTCTATCGTTTCCATCCCAGCGCCATATTGCTTATTTACTACCCATATAGCTTCATCTCCCTTATCTCTAAGTATCTTTCTTACTTCACAGATCCTTGTGCGCAAGACTTCACAATCAGTCATATCTAATATTTCATCTGCTAGATCCCAGATCTCAGCGATATCAGTTCCGCCATGTATCACGTAGCTTACTATCGAAGCTATGACACAAGCACCAGAGATCGCTATCTTCGTATTATGAGTAGGTAAGCATAAAGCTTTGACATTCTTGATCAAGATATCTTTATGATCAAGATCGCTTATGATGCCGATAGGAGAAACCTTCATCACTGAACCATTTGTCGTACCTGATCTTCCTGCCTCATCGATAGGCATTCCACTTTCAATGGCTTCCAGTGCCTTTTTAGTACTAGGCCCCATGATATAAGGATTCTTATCACTGTTCTTTGATATCCAAGATCTTAGTAGTGATAGATATTTGACTGTATCAAATTCGCCTTCATTTTGGATTATTGCATCACACACCAAAAGTGTATTGATAGTATCATCTGTGACCTCTCCTGCCTTAAATTTACGACCTATAAAATCATATGGTGAAGAGGGCATCAGATCTGTGATACCTTTAGGGAATGCTTTCTTGAATGTTGCCTCATCCATCATCTCAGAGGGCATGCCCATGGCATCGCCATAGGCACACCCGATAAGCATTCCTTTGATCCTTCTTTCGAATCCTTCTTTCATAAGATCAAGCAGCAGACATGACCATCGTCAGAAGATCGTCTTCTGGTAATACACGATCTTTCCCTGTATTTATCACATCAAGATAATCACTAGAATTCAAAACTATGACAGCTGTTTCTGTACTCAATCCTAATTCTTTCATTTTCTTAAGATCTATCTTAATCAAAGGATCACCTCTTTTTACTGCATCTCCTTGTTTTTTTAGTTTAGTAAATAATTCTGCTTTTGCGTCAAAAGTATCGACACCGACGTGGATCATTATCTCAACGCCCGTGGGGCTTTTGATACATACTGCGTGTCCTGTAGGATATAGAGCAGATATAGTCCCATCACATGGCGCTATTATTTGATCATCTTCTGGAATGATACAGATGCCTTTTCCTAGTTTTCCAGATGAAAATGCATCATCGCTCATATCTTTAAGTGAGACGATCTTGCCTTTGACAGGAGCACTTATGACTTCTTTCTTGTGAGTGATGTTTCTTTTTGACTCATAGACTGTGTCATCCTCATTTGGACCATCTTCACCTGGCTTATAAGTTATCCAGGTTAGAGCGAAAGTAACGATCATTGCTGCTAGACAAGCGATGATACACCAAACAAGACCATTGAAGCTACCGGTATTTGGATCGATGAAAGCCATGATACCTGTCGTACCCATACTGATAGCATACATAGGTGCATTAGCGATCGTCAATATAAGCCCACCTACTAGACCTCCTAGCATACAGAAAGCAAAGCGTTTCTTGACTGGTAGAGTCACACCGTAGATCGAAGGCTCGATGATACAGAAACAAGCTGACAAGAAAGCAGGTAAAGCGATATTCTTCATCTTGGTGCTCTTTGTCCTCAAGAAGACCGCTAGACAAGCTGCCATATGTGTGAAGCTAGCTGGGAATATACTTGCAACGATCAATGTACTTCCAGCAGCAAACTCCATCAGACCAAGCGTAATTAGTGGCCAATGTAGACCAAAGATGACAAGTGGCTGGTAGATCAATGTGATGACAGCAAATGCCAAGATACTAGAAACACCTATCAACCACTGCAACATCGCCTGTAGACCATTTTGGATCAACATCGATATCGGACCGATAGCCAATACACCGACAGCTCCAGCGATCAAAATAGTGATGAATGGCACCATGAACTGTTGTGTAACTGCTGGTAAATGATTCTTCAGTGATCTTTCAAACTTCGAGGCAAAGAAGTTTATGAGCATTATCGGTATTAGAGTCGATGTGTAGCCATTAGTCGGGAAGATGACAGGTATCTCAAAGAAAGTCTTATAGACCGGCATCGCAAATGGTGTCCCTTCAAAGATCGTGAACATTACATCTCCCGCATTCATATCGACAGCGATATTTGGGAAGATCAAGATCGAACCTAGAATGATACCGACAAATGGATCAAGGCCAAAAGCTACTGCTGACGTATATCCTAATATGACAGGGAAGAATGTCAAACAAGCGTTTCCCATGGCGTTTAAGATGATATTGGTACCAGAACCTACTTCTACTAGTCCAGTCGCTGTAAGTACAGAATTAAGACCTGATATGATACCACATGCCATCAAAACACCAAGAGCAGGAACAACGATCTTCGTTATCGTTGAAGCAAATCTATTGATCACGGACCCTTTGGTCTTTTCTTCAATAGCTTTCTTTTCTTTGCCTGTCTGTTCGATGATCTCTTGATACACATCTCCTACATGTGTCCCAATGATGACTTGTAGCTTTCCTTCTGCTTCTTGACAAGAGATTATTCCCTTGTTTCCTTCAAGTGTCTTAGTGTCTGCCAAAGACTTATCTTTTAGCGTGATCCTAAGGCGCGTCATGCAGTGATTGATACTGACGATATTATCTTTTCCGCCAACGTTTTTGATTATGAATGATGCTAGATCTGAGTACTTTGCCATATAACCTCCTTATTGTTCAAAAATAGCACGTTGGATATGGATGACTAAATAGACCATCTCTTGTTTACTTATAGAGACTTTGTATTTACCAGCAATGAATTCCTGGATATTCTTTGCACACAGATAAGATTCTGTGTATGTTTTCTTCATCATCTCTAATAGTTCACGGTCTTTTTGATCATCCTCAAAAAGCGAGTTGTTTACGATGCGTCCTGCAAAGTATTTAAGATGCGTGACAAAGCGATAGTACGCCAGTGTCTTCTCATTCAATTCTTTACAAAAGAAGTCAGAAATGATCCCTAGTACCTCTTCTATTATCTTTGTTGACATCTCGACCATACTTGTTCCAAGTGTGTTCTCTGTCTCTGCATTGACGATGTGTAAAGCAATAAATCCAGCTTCATCATCAGGCAAACGAACACCCGTGTTCTCTTCGATGATATCGAGACCTTTTAGTCCGATCTGATATTCATCAGGATAGAATCGAATGATATCAAACATCAACTCATTTTTGATATAGATACCTTTTTCATGATTCTTGAGTGCGTAGTGGATATGATCACTCAAAGACACATAGATAGAATCACTTACTCTTCTTCCGATATGCATACGCATGTAATCAACGATCAGCGAAACGACAGATACTTCTTCGATAGGCAAGGTTATCAGCACTTCTTGAAATCTTGCATTGAGTGTTTGTGAAGATAAGAAGAACTTTTTCTCTATTGCTGATGGATTTATCAAGTCGCCAACTTTTTTCCGATAGACAATTCCTCTACCGATCGCAACTACTTCCTGTCCATCATCATCTAATATGACTGCAGCGTTATTATTGAGTATCTTGCTTATCCTCATTATGACCTCCTTCCCTGTGTGTCGATTATTATTTTTACAAAAAAGGCTGCTTGCAAAAATAGTAAATTCGACACTTACTCATATGCAAGCGAGCCTAAGCCTTTCTATTTGAGAGTAACTTCCTCGCTAATGTACCTTAATTATAAACTATAAGCATGAGTTTAGCTAGATATTGTGATTGATTTGACATAAAAA
>CALVCT010000070.1 GCA_944326055.1 uncultured Erysipelotrichaceae bacterium | reverse complement strand
ATGTATCTAGTGATGACGATCTGTATCTCATATCTCTCAAGAGCATTAGAAAGGAAGCTCTCATGATAAAAGCAGAAAACTTAGTCAAAGACTTTGATGGCGTCAAAGCTCTCAACGATGTATCTTTCATGATCGACGATGGTGAAGTCGTTTGTATCGTTGGTCCATCTGGCAGTGGCAAGAGCACATTATGTCGAGCTCTTGATGGTCTTGAATCTTGTGACAGTGGAAAGATAACTCATGATGATCGCTATATCGATTTCAAAAAGAAAGAAGACGCTTCATATGTCCACTCAAAGACTGGCTTCGTCTTTCAACACTTTAATCTATTTCCACACCTAAATGTGCTTGATAATCTTACTCTCGCCTACATTAGACATAATAAAGGTTCAAAACTAGACGCTAGAAAGAAAGCAGAATACTATCTTTCTAAAGTCGGGCTCTTAAATAAGATAGATGCCTTCCCAAATGAATTATCCGGTGGTCAAAAACAAAGAGTCGCGATCGCCAGATCACTGATGATGGAGCCTGAAGTATTGCTGTTGGATGAGCCAACGAGTGCTTTAGATCCTGAGATGGTCAAAGAAGTCCTTGATGTAATGAAAGGTCTAGCACAAAGTGGCATGACGATGTTGATAGTGACACACGAGATGCATTTCGCTAAAAATATCGCAGATCGCATCGTCTTCATGGATGAAGGCAAGATCATCGAAGAAGCCTCACCTAACGAATTCTTTGATCAGCCAAAGAGTGAGAGACTCAAGACATTCTTGGAAAAGATGCTTTACTGACCAGCACGTCTGGTCTTTTTTATTCTTTATGATTCTTATTGATGAAGCCAAGGTCGAAGCGTACTTCTTTTCTTTCGATATCATGATTGCTATAGCAGATCGTATCGAAGCCGATGAGTTTAAAGCCTTGTGATTTATAGAAACCTATCGCTTTGACATTACATGATTGTGTCTCTAAGATGATAGCTCTGATATCTTTTTCATACATGACTTCTTTGACTTTATCCATCAATGATCTAGCTATTCCTCGCCTTTGATATCGCTTGTCGACTTTCAATAAGTTGATAAAGATTCGAGAAGACCAGTCGACATAAAACTCAATGACACCGATCAGTTCATCGCCTTCAAAAGCCCCAAAAGACACAGGATCATCAAGCCACTCTTGAAAAAGACGCTCGGAACTGTCTTCTTTTAGATGATGATAGGTATAGCCAAGTTCTTTCTTTTCGATCTTAATAAGCCCATCATCGATGATGATATCATAGTATGCATCTGTATCATATTCGATCGGCACAGGATAGTCCTGATAATCTTTTCTGTCTAGTTTTTTTATATACATGATCGTATTATAAAACAAAAAGCTTTCCTTGGGCTATTTTTGCCCTTGGAAAGCTAAGATATCATCAGTTGCAAAGTGTTTGATCTCTTTCCATTCGACCTTCTTGAATAAGGCCACGATGCCAATAGGTACATAGCTCATAACGAAGATCGGAAAACTGAAGAGATACTTGAACTTATCAAAGGTATTGACTTTTATGTTTCGCCATTCACTGAGAAGTGTTAGTGTTCCTATTGAGAAGTTAAGGAGATAGATATTGATAAAGTAACTCATGATGAATTCAAGACAGATACGCTTAGTCTCTAAAACGAAATAAGTGTCATACTTGCCAAGACAGTAAATATAGACAAAGATATTTACTAAAATAATGAGGATCTGCAATAGTGTCAATGGAGCTGTAGAGGCTAGTAGGTCATAGCACGAAAAACTCTTGTCTTTGAAAATACCCTTGATCAATCTACCGGTATAGCGTGAATTGATCTGATAGAAGCCCTTAGACCAACGCATCCTTTGTGTCCAAGATTGTTTGAAGGTCGTTGGTTGTTCATCATATACCATCGCTTTATCACAATAACCGATCTTGACACCATCGATAGCACAATCGACACTAAATTCGATATCCTCCGTCAAAAGATGATAAGGCCAACCGCCATTCTGATCGATGATTCTCTGGGAGACAAAGAAGCCAGTACCACTGATCGCACAGTTAGTCTTGAGGAGACTACGTGGATAGTTTAGAAAACGTGCTTCTTTTAAAAAGTAGAGTGAGTTAGCAGCACTGATCCAATTAGCTGCGTAGTTCTTTGAGTTACGATAAGATGTCATAGCATCATAATCTTTAGTCTTGTAGGTGATGTTCATCTCTTTGACGAAGTCACGATCGACGATATTATCACTATCGAAGACGAAATAACCATCATAATGATCGCTTCCCACTCTTTTTTTCATCTTCTTGAAAAAATAGTCTAAAGCGTAACCTTTACCTTTATTGATCTCATCATGACGTTCAATAACGATCGCGCCATGCGCCCTTGCCACTTCTGCTGTCTTGTCTGTGCAATTGTCGGCAATGACATAGATATCCAAAAGATCACTTGGGTAATCTTGAGCTTTTAGCGAAGTTATGAGCTGAGCAATGACAGCTTCTTCATTCCTTGCGCTAGTTATCGCTGCATAGCGACCAAATGGAACATTTTTATCGTCTTCTTTCTTTTTCACTCTTTTAGCTATAAAGCCAACAGCGATAAAGACTGTTTGATAAGCAAAGAAGATCGTCATGAATATAACTAATAGAAAATTGATCGTCGTTAGGACATCTCTGATCTCTAACATTCCCATATCTCTCTTCCTTTCTGAATTTTCACAATTCTATCACAAACACTGTGATGCTCATTATTATACATATCTTGAGTTATTTGTAAGTAATAATTAATACTTTTCAGAAAGATTTCAGATTGTGTGAAAATATGGGAATCATTGATGGTTTAGTCCATAGATCAATCTCAATCCTTCAAAAGTTAGATTAGGATCATAGATATCGATCAGTGAAGTGTGTGAAGATATGGTCCGACCCAAACCTCCAGTGGCAATAACTTTGAGATCTTTTTCTAATTCTTTCTTAAATTTATTGATGATATATTCTACTGAACCAACATATCCCCAAAAGATGCCAGTCTGCATCGCTTGGATCGTATTTGTCGCTTTGATCTTGTCAGTCGCTTTGATCTCTATCTCCGGGAGTTTAGCTGTATTCTCGCTTAAAGAGTGTGCGGAGATCTCGATACCTGGAAGGATGCAACCACCTTCGTAGACCCCCTCTTTAGAGATATATTCAAAGGTCGTCGCTGTGCCAAAGTCGATCACTAAGATATCACCACCATAGTGAAAATGCGCTCCGACAGCATCGACGATGCGATCTGCGCCAACTTCTTTAGGATTGTCATACCTTATCTTGATACCACTTTTCATGCCAGGACCGACGATGATCGGTTCTTTTTTCAAATAACGTCTAATACTATTTGTAAAAGAATGCATGATCTTTGGTACGACACTAGCAATGATCACATCATCGATCTCTTGCATCTTTACATCCGCCGCCATAAGGAAATGAGTGATCATAAAACCATATTCATCTGAAGTTCTTTTAAACCATGTCGTGAGCCTATATGACGAAACGAGTCTATCTTCATCATATAGGCCAAAAGTTATATTCGTATTTCCGATATCAACTACAAGTAACATAACTACTCCTTAACAAGCCTTTCCAATATCCTATAACCTAATTCATCCTTGCTCATCAGTTCTAGTTTTTTAATACCGTTTTTATCGATGAGAGTCACGATATTAGTATCGCTTTTAAACCCTGCTCCTTTTTCTTTTATATCATTGGCCACGATGAGATCTAGATTCTTCTCGATGAATTTCTTATAGGCATTCTCAACAAGATCTTCACTCTCCATCGCAAAGCCACAAAGCTTATAGTGCTTATCTTCTCCCAGTTTTTTTAAGATATCATCTGTCCTTTCAAGCTCAAGTGACATATCACTATTCTTTTTGATCTTTTCTAAAGCAACTTTCTTTGGCCGATAATCAGCGACAGCAGCTGCCATGACGATGATATCAGCTCTTTGACTCTCTTTGATGATCATATCATACATCTCTTTAGCACTACTCACATGGATGACAGAAACGCCATAAGGATCATCTAGTTCAGATGCACTGACGATGGTAACATCTGCACCCATATCGCGTGCTGCTTTAGCGATACTATAACCCATCTTGCCAGAAGAATGGTTCGTTATATAGCGTACAGGATCGATCGCTTCTTTAGTGCCACCTGCACTTACAAGGACCCTCATATGATCTAAAGGTCTATCTTTATGACTATACATCCTTATAGCTTCCTTGATCGTCTCAAGATCTGCAAGTTTTCCTTTTCCGATATCGCCACATGCCAACAAGCCGTTTGCAGGTTCAACGATATGCATACCATATTCTTTACATTTACTTAGGTTTGCTTGCGTGATTCTATTCTCATACATCTTTGTGTTCATCGCTGGACAAATGATCTTCTCACAATCACAAGCTAAAAACGTCGTCGTCAACATATCGTCAGCGAGACCGTTTGCTACTTTAGCTATCACATTGGCTGTTGCCGGAACGATAATAAATAGATCGGCTTTCTTTGCAAGCGAGATGTGTTCGACACTATAATGTACATGTTTATCGAAAGTATCGACATATGTATCATGCTTAGTAAGTGATGAAAAAGTAAGCGGGGTGATGAACTCTGTGGCATTCTTTGTCATGATCACTTCGACATCATGACCCATCTTTAGCAAGTCGCTGACTAATTGCACAGTCTTATAGATAGCTATACCGCCACTTACACCAACGAGGATATTAGACATTTGGAGCTCCTTTCATGATTTTCTTTGCTGCTTTATATATTGCTAGAGTGATGATCATCGCTATGATCGCTTCAATGATCCCACTTGTAAAAATAACAGTTACGATCGCTGTAAGGACTGCACTTTGTGCTAGACCTTGGCTCAATGCGTAAGCATCCCTAAAAAAGATATAAGCTAAGCTCATGACAAGTCCTGTATTGAATATAAAAGAAGCTATAAATGCGCTGATCGAAACACTCATCGCTTCTTTTAGATGTCTTGATGCTATCTCATATATGAGGCCACTCATATATCCAACTAAGATACGTGGCAAAAAAGCAATTATGAGACTGGTAAAATTGCCCTGAATACCACCCATCGAAAAGAACGGTGAAAATAAGAAGGATGTCATATTGGGCTCAAAAGTGCTTTTTAGAAAAGACAAGAGACCAAAGACAAAACCTACGATAGCACCATCTCTTTTGGATAATAAGATACCAGCTAAGATGACTGGAATATGTAAAGTTGTTGCATTGATGAAACCTAATGGTATAAAGCCTAAAAAAGGCACGATAGATATCACGACTTCGATCGTGATAAAAAGTGTCAAATATGTAAGACGTCTTGTCTTATCATGCATAATGTACCTCCTTGCCTGTCGTTTACAAAGAATACGACGTGTGAGTCATATAGAGATCATAGATGCGATATCATCTAACGTATGATCCGCGATGATCTTTTTTTGACAGCCATGATTATATCACTTATAGTATAATCTTGCTATGAGATATGAAGATCTAGAAGTATTGATGAAAGATGATCGACCACTAGCTGATAGGATGCGACCAGTGACTCTTGAAGAATTTGTCGGCCAAACAGCTTTAGTCAAAGAAGGAAATCTACTATATCAAATGATAGAGAATGACAAGATCACTTCGATGATCTTTTGGGGTCCGCCTGGTGTTGGTAAGACGACACTTGCGAAGATAATCGCTAATAGGTCTAAGAGTTTCTTTTTGACTTTCAGTGCTGTGACAAGCGGCATCAAAGAGATCAAAGAAGTCATGAAAGAAGCTGAAGCTAGACGTGGAATTGGTCAAAAGACCATCGTCTTTGTCGATGAGATCCACCGTTTCAATAAAGCCCAACAAGATGCCTTCTTACCTTATGTCGAAAACGGCAGTATCGTCCTTATCGGAGCTACGACTGAGAATCCATCTTTTGAAGTCAATAGTGCCCTGCTTTCTAGATGTAAGGTCTTCGTATTAAAGAGTCTTACTGATGATGATATCCTCAAGATCATCGATAATGCCCTAACTTCTCCTAAAGGACTTGGTAACTATAAGATCGATATCGATGATGCAGATAAGAAAGCTATAGCTCATTTTGCTGCTGGCGATGCGCGCTATGCTCTCAACACTTTAGAGATCGTCATCTATAACTCACCTAGTGATGAATATGGCATCCATGTCAGCACCGATATCATCAAGCAATGTCTCTCGAGAAGATCTTTGATGTATGATAAGAAAGGTGAAGAACACTACAATATCATCAGTGCTCTACATAAAAGTATGCGTAACAGCGATGTCGATGCTGCTATCTATTGGCTAGCGCGGATGTTAGAAGCAGGAGAAGATCCACTATATATAGCTAGACGTATCGTTCGTTTTGCATCTGAAGATATTGGTATGGCTGACTCTCGAGCTTTAGAGATCACGATAGCCGCTTATGATGCATGTCGCTTTTTAGGTGTGCCTGAATGTAATGTCCACTTGACACATGCTGTGACATATTGTGCTTTAGCTCCAAAATCAAATTCCCTTGAAGTCGCTTATAATACTGCAAAAGCCGATGCTTTAGATACTATCGATGAACCTGTACCTCTACATATCAGAAATGCTCCGACACGGCTCATGGATGAGTTGGGATATGGCAAAGGTTATGAATATTCTCATGATTTTCGATACCACATGACTGCCATGAAATGCCTTCCTGATAAATTGAATGGTCACCACTACTATGAGCCATCAGATCAAGGTTCCGAGATCAAAGTCAAAAAAAGGCTTGAACAGATCAAGATGATCAAAAAAAGCCTCAATAATAGATAGATCGATCAAAAGAGCAGCGATCACTGCTCTTTTTATATTGATGAATATCAAAACAAGAAGCCCCAATCAAATATCTATAAGAAAAAGCCATCGATAGATGACTTATAGATCTTCATATTTCGTGTCTTCGCTGATACTCACACCTTCCTTTAAAAGCCGCTTATTTACAAGTTCCGATGCAAAGAAAGCGATACAAGCGGTGACAGGTACGGCAATGATCATACCAAAAGGTCCAAGCAAACCACCAAAGAAGAAGACAGAAACTAAGATCCAAACGGCATGTAGACCTGTTGCATTGCCCATGATCTTTGGATAGATGAGATTCCCATCGATGTTTTGGACGACTTGATAAACGATAAAAAAGATGAAAGCTTGGACTGGATCTACCGACAACAACAAGATAGTGCTGATGATCGTCATGACAAGTGCACCAAAATAAGGAATAAAAACAGCTAATGCACACATCGATGCCAGTAAGATGACATAACTGATCCCACACAAGCGCAAACTGACATACATCATTACCCAAACGATGATCAGCTCAATGAATTTACCCCCTAAGAATTCTTTGAAGAGATCATCAGTCTTAGCCAAGACCCGCAAGATCTCTTTAGCAGCTTTATTAGGTAAGATGGCTACTAAGAACTTCTTAGCTTGTCTAATGAATGTCTCTTTTGATCCTAGTAGGTATAAACAGATAAAAAAGCCCATCAGCACATTGAACAAAAGACTTCCAACATTGAAGATCTGAGTGATCGTGCCGGTAGATGTACCGACGATAAAGTTTGTGATGGAAGACATTAAACTAGAATAATCAATACCTAGTTTAGCTAAAAAGTCTTCGATACCTAGATTACTAAGATTTTCAAGATCGATATTGAGATAAGAAAGTAGAGACCCGATATTCGCAACAAAACTATTAAAGTAATTACCGATATTTGAGATGATACGCAAGATCGAATCAAATACTTCAGGAAAGATGAACATAAACATTAGTCCAACAAAGGCAACAAAGATCAAAACAGAAAGCGTTATAGCTATCCCTCTTTTATGTATTCTGATGAAATTATCTTCTTTAAGATGTTTTGTGATCTTTGTTTCAATAAAAGACATTGGGATATTGATGATAAAAGCCATGATAAGGCCATAAAAGAAGACGTTTAGATATGAGAAAAGTCTCTCTATCGTCTCGATGATAGACCAAAAATTGATGACAACAAGTAAGACGACACCAGCAAACATGATAAGCATGAGATTTGGTCTTAATCTCTTTAGTTCATCTTTGATCTTTTCCATAACAAGATTATAAGTCCTTCTTAAATCTTTATCAAGCAAACATCCTCGTCACTTCTAGAGCCCGTTTCCATCTTTTATAAGTCTCGATCATCATGGTGCTATCGCTTGGATGGATGATGGATTCTTCATCATCTTTGAGATCTTCGATCTTATAAAGCCCCGCTTTGAGTCCAGCTATCCTCGCAGCTCCTAAAGCTGTCGCTTCTTTGACTTTCTTCTTGACGACATCTTTATTGAGAACTGAACTTTGGATCTCTAAAAGAAGATCATTGGCACTGGCACCACCATCGACTTTTAGATCAGCAGCGCTAAGACCGGTCTCTTTTTCGATGACATCGATCAGATTTTTGACGCTGAAAGCCATAGCTTCTAATGCCGCTCTTGCGATATGTGCATCTTTTGTACCCCTTGTGATACCTAAGATCGAACCACGGCAGTGATCATCCCAATACGGTGCACCCAAGCCAACAAAAGCCGGGATGATAACGATACCACCGCTGTCTTTGACTTTTAAAGCCAGCTCTTTTGAATCCTGAGCACTTTTTATGATGCCTAGACCATCGCGCAACCATTGGATCAAGCTGCCAGAAACGAAGATGCTTCCTTCAAGCGCATAAGTCACTTTAGAATCTAGACGCCAAGCTATCGTTGATAATAGACCACTTTCAGAGATGATGAGTTCATCAGCTGTATTGACTAAGATAAAACCACCTGTCCCATAAGTATTCTTGATATCACCTTTTTTAAGACATGACTCACCAAATAGTGCAGCTTGTTGGTCTCCTATCATCGCCAAGATCGGACAATCAAGGCCAAATAGATCGACTTTTACGCGGCCAAACTCAGCATTATTATCTAAGATCTCAGGTAAGATACGCATAGGTATCTTAAAGAGATCACATAATTCCTGATCCCATGTAAGAGTATGGATATTAAATAGTAATGTCCTAGAAGCATTAGTGACATCCGTGGCATGTACTTCGCCTCCTGTCAATTTCCACAATAGCCAAGTATCGATAGTACCAAAGATGATATCTTCATCATCTAATAACTGAGGATAACGTTCATATAACCAACGTATCTTCGTCGCACTAAAATATGGATCTAATAAGAGTCCTGTCTTTTCTTTGACTAGTGGCTCGACACCCATTTCCTTATATCTTTCAGTTATCTTACTTGTCTGCCTTGATTGCCAGATTATAGCATTGTGAATGGGGATACCCGTCTTTTTATTCCACATGACAGTCGTCTCCCTTTGGTTTGTGATACCGATCGCCTTGATCTCTTCTGGCTTGATATCCGTATTTTGAAAGAGCTGTCCAATACAATAGAGTAAAGATAGATATATCTCATTCGCATCAGCTTCGACATATGATGGTTCAGGATAGATCATCATAAGTTCTTTTTGAGCGCTATAGACGATCTCTTGTCTTTCATCAAACAAGATGACTCTAGTACTCGTCGTCCCCTGATCGATAGCTAGTATATACTCTTTCATCTTTGCCTCGTATTATCTATATAGGTCAGATAGATAATATTTTCCTTTCTGGCCAACTAATATAATTTATTAAGCATAATAGTCGGCCAATTGTTATGCTTAATGTGTGTACTGTGGATTTGTATCTATTTT
>CALVCT010000069.1 GCA_944326055.1 uncultured Erysipelotrichaceae bacterium | reverse complement strand
TGATTATTCCAGACCATCGAACACAGCTGTAGCTCTTTGGGTCCCACTTATGGTCTTTTAGATCTCTTTATCGTGATCTTTATTTCAGTCCCATCTATCGTTACTTGGATACCACTTGGTATCTTTTTTATCTATGATGGTCTAGGACGATAGATGTCCTAGAAAGTGAGGCATATATTTTATGCAAAGAAAGATCAATGCGAAGCTTATTCTAAGACTTCACAAGAACGGTCATAGTCGCCGTGAGATCATCAGATCGGCAAGTGTTTCAAATCGTTCGATCAGCGAGGTCTTAGAACGCTTCAAGGCTTCTTCTCTGTCATTTGATGATATTGAGAAGATGGATGAAGATGATGTCTATAAGGAACTATTTCCTGATAGATACATCAACAAGGATATGTACTATCTTGAAGATTATGATTATGTCCACAAGGAACTTTTAAAAAAGGGCGTGACTTTAAAGCTCCTTTGGCATGAGTATCTTGAGAAAGTACCAAGTGATAGGCTAGCTGTTTCTTACTCGAAGTATTGCGAAGATTATGATCGCCATGTCAGCAGCCATAACTACACAAGCCATATCACTCATAAGCCGGCTGATAAGATCGAAGTAGACTGGGCTGGATCGAAGATGACTTATCTCGATGACTATACAGGCGAGCTTGTGACAGTGTATCTCTTTGTCGCTTGTCTTCCCTATAGTCAATATGTCTATGTCGAAGGGACCTTGGATATGAAGATGGATTCGTGGATCAAGTGTAATGTCCATATGTTTGAGTTCATCGGTGGGATCACAAGAAAAGTCGTTTGTGACAACCTGAAGACAGGAGTGACAAAACATCCAAAAGAAGGCGAGATAATCTTGAATGAGACCTATGAAAGCTTTGGTGAACACTATCTTGTCGCCATCATGCCAACTGGCGTAAGAAAGCCAAAGCACAAGGCCAGCGTTGAAGGGTCAGTCGGTAAGATAGCTACCCAGATCATCGCCAGATCACGCAATAAGGTTTTCCACTCTTTCAATGAAGTAAAAAGAGAGATCAGATCAAGACTTGAAGAATTCAATAGAGCACCTTTTGAAAAAAGAGAAGGGTCAAGAAAAGAAGCCTTTGAGAAAGAAGAGAGACCATATCTCAGATCGCTGCCACAGTCATCTTTCATCCTGGCTGATTGGATCTATGCCAGAAAGGTCATGAATAATTGTCATATCTCTTTTGAAAAGAACTTCTATTCTGTTCCTTATCAATACATAGGCAAGCTCGTCGATCTCAAGGTAACAGACGAGACGATCGACATCTTCTATAAGAACAGACGTCTAACTTCTCATCGAAGATTACCAAAGGGTACTACCAACACCTATGCCACCCATGAAGAAGACATGCCCAAGAGCGTGCAGTTTATAGAATGGGATGACATAAGGATCAAAGGTTGGGCTCAAAAGATCGGTTCAAAGACCAAAGAAGTCATCGAGCGGATATTCGCTGGCGTCAAGATAAAAGAGCAGGCTTACAATCCTGCGTTGGCTGTTCTTCGCTTATCAAAAAAATACGGAGGTGAAAGATTGGAAAAAGCTTGTGCGATCGCTTTAGATAATTACCGTTCACCTCGCTATAAGCATCTTAAGGCTATCTTGGCCAATAATCAAGATATCCAAACAGAGTCCGGTCATACCAAAAAGAAAGAGCTGACCCTTTTCTCTCGCGGTCCTGAATATTATGGAGGTGATAAGGATGATCGATGAATCAACGAAAGAAAAATTGAGAAAGCTGAAAGTTGATGAGATGATCGACAGTCTTGAGGGACTAGATAATACTTTAAGAAATGAAGAGATATCGTTTGATGAGAAGTTCAAATATCTTATCGATGATACCTATCAAAGAAAGCACAATAATACAGTAAGACATCTTATCAAATCTGCTCACTTTCGCTATCCCGCCGATATCACTGATCTTAAAGACATTGAAAGACGTGGAATAAGCAAGTGTCAGATCACTGAACTTACGACCTGCAACTTTATCAGGTCCAATACCACTTTGATCATAAAAGGCCCAGTCAGTTCAGGCAAGACCTGGCTGACCTGTGCTTTAGGCAAGCAAGCTTGCAAGCTCGAATATCGGACGCTCTATATCAGAACACCCGATCTTTTTGAAAAGGTAGAGATCTATGGCAGACAGAAGATGATCACAAAGTTAGCCAAGTATCCACTTCTCATCCTCGATGAGTGGTTACTCTATAAAATGAATGATGATCAAGCCCGTTTTATCTTGGAACTATTAGAAAGACGATATGATTCCAAAGCCACGATCTTAGCCACTCTATTTGACCCAAAAGAATGGTATGACCAGATAGATTCAGGAACGACTACTATAGAATCTATCTTAGAGAGAACGATACGCAATTGTATCCAGATCTCTCTAAGTGACTGCAATATGCGAGAGAGCAGACAATAGATATGCGCTACCTTAAAGGTAGCGCTATCTATTATCTTATACATATGGGATCCAATAAGCTACA
>CALVCT010000068.1 GCA_944326055.1 uncultured Erysipelotrichaceae bacterium | reverse complement strand
TCCTTTATCTCTCCGGCTTGCATATATAAGCGATGTCTAGTGTACTGATAAGGATCGATCTTATATATCGTGTTCATCTTCTCTTCGATGCGTACATCTTTCATCTTATCGATACGATAGTGGACATAATCTTTATATTTCTCGCTGTAAGTGACAAGATAGAACCTACTTTGGACAGATACAGTTCTGCATGGTATCACTTTATAGCGCTCTTCTCTGCTTTTGACTGATCGTTTATCATGATCATAGTGATAATAATCAAAGCTGATCTTCCTTCCTTCATCGATAGCTTTAGAGATCGTGGCAATATTCATATAGATCTCTTTATTATTGCGCTTATCGATATTGAAGATATTGAAATCAAGGTTCTTGTTTTTGGCGAAGTATGGGCCTTGGGTCTTCTTTAGTTTGTTGATGAGCTCTTTAGAGTAAGATAGTGGTATCGTATTATTGGCCATGATCGAATGACACAGTACTTCTACTTCCTCGTTCTGTAGTTCTCTATCATCATAATAATACTTACGTTTGATCTCTCCGATCTCGATACCCAACATCTCATAGATCTTGAGATATTCTGCTACTGATTGGCGGCAGAGCTCAAGACCAAAGTCATCTGACATATGCTTGATGATCTCAGATGTACTCAAAGGATGTTCTTCATCAGAATAGTGTGCCAGAGTCATAAGACAGGCAATGATAGCTGCTTTCTTTGGTATTTCCATGGTAATCCTATTCTAAAACAAACGGGCCCTTTCATAAAGAGCCCGCGTATTTCAGTTAATATGTATTAACTATTCTTCATCAAGATCGACTTTAGCTTCCTTGATGACTTTATCAGCTACTTGTTGAGGAGCTGGTTCATATCGATCAAATTCGATGACATATGAACCACGACCTTGGGTCATCGATCTTAATTCAGTCGCATATTTCATCATCTCAGCCATCGGTACTTCCGCATCGATCTTCTGATCACCATCATCAGTCATCTCCATACCGACGATCATACCGCGACGCTTATTGAAATCACCAACGATCGCACCTGTGTATTCCTCAGGGACATAGACTGTGACTTTTCCAATAGGTTCAAGGATGATTGGCTTAGCTTTTGGCATACCAGCTTTATAAGCTAATCTAGCTGCTGCTTTGAAGGCGATCTCTTTAGAATCAACTTCATGGTATGAACCATCATATAATGTCGCTTTGACACCAACGACTTTATAACCAGCTAAGACACCCTTCTCCATACACTCTCTAAGTCCAGCTTCGACAGCCGGGAAGTATTGTTTAGGGACAGCGCCACCGAAGATGTCTTCTTCAAAGACCATCTCTTCACTCTCACACGGTTCAAACCTGATCCAGACATGACCATATTGACCAGCGCCGCCTGATTGTTTCTTGTGTTTACCTTCAGCTTCGACTTTGCCTCTGATCGTCTCACGATATTGGACTTTAGGTTCTTTTGTCGTGATCTCGACTTTGTATTTGTTTTTGAGCTTGTTGACGACGACATCGACAGCCTGATCGCCCATTGCATAGAGGACTTGTTCATGTGTCTCGTTGTTTCTTACAAAACGTAATGACTTATCTTCTTCAAGCACTCTTTGAAGTGCAAATGACATCTTATCTTCATCAGCTTTCGTCTTTGGACTGATCGCATATCCTAACATCGGTACTGGGAAGTTTATCGGTGCATAGTGGACAGCTTTTTCCTTGGTTGCTAGGGTGTCATTTGTTTGAGTGTATTGTAGTTTGACGACCGCGCCGATATCGCCAGTAAAGAGCTTACCGACAGCGATCTGGTTCTTACCTTTGATGATATAGATCTGGTTGATCTTTTCAGCTTGAGCTTTATTCACATTGTAGATCTGTGAATCAGATGTAAGGACACCACTCATGACCTTGATATAAGAGATCTTACCAACGAATGGATCGACGATCGTCTTGAATACCATAGCACTGAAAGCTTCATGTTCATTTGTCTCTAAAACGACTTCTTTCTCATCTTTATCTAAAGCGATGACTGTTCCTTTTTCAGCATAGCTTGGGAAGTACTCTGTGATAAGATCTAAGAGTCTTTCGATACCGATACAATTGATCGCGCTGCCGCAATAGACAGGTCTGATGTCACCGCTTCTGACACCGATCCTAAGACCTTTAGCTAGCTCTCCTTCGTCAAATTCTTCGCCACTGAAGAACTTCTCCATCAGATCATCATCAGTCATCGCGATAGCTTCAGCGATCTGACCATAGTAAGCCTCGACTTCATCTTTATATTCATCTGGTACTTCCTTAGCACTAGAACTATCATCATAGAACCAAGCTTTCTTACGCAAGATATTGATCGAACCTATGACTTTACCATCTTTGATCATCGGTAGTTCAAATGGAATGACGTTCTTACCAAACTTATCTCTCAGTTCACCATAGACTTTATCGAATGATGCATTCTCATCGTCGATCTTATTGATGAAGAAGATCGTAGGCATCTTCGCTCTATTGACCATCTTCACTGCCTTCTCAGTACCTGACTCGACACCATCTTTAGCCGAGACGACGATGATCGCATTATCGCCGACAGAGAAACCACTAGCTAGTTCACCTTCAAAATCTAAATAGCCTGGTACATCGATGAAGTTGATCTTCTTCTCACGCCACTCACAAGGTGCGATGGCACAAAAGACTGACATGCCACGCTTGATCTCTTCAGGGTCGAAATCGACTGTACTATTTCCATCTTTAGCAGAGCCCATGCGATCGATAGCTTTCGTAAAATATTCGCTAGCTTCAACTAATGTGCTCTTTCCAGCACCTGAGTGCCCAAGTAAAACAACGTTACGGATATCGTTAGCTAAATAATCTTTCATATGTCTATGTTCCCCTTTCTATTTCAGATAGCCTTTGAGTTCATCAAAGCATTCAGTGCGAACATAGTGGATAGCCTTATTACCTTCATTATCAGTAACATCCTTATCCGCTCCTCTATTGAGTAGATAGATGACAAGATCAGAATAACCACCATAACTAGCACGCATGAGACATGTGCAGCCATTATTGTCTTTCTTATTGATATCAGCACCCTTAGCGATCAGATAGTGGATGACATCGACTTTGAATGCTAGGACAGCTTCCATAAGTGCAGTGCGTCCTTTATTGTCTTGTGCATCGATATTAGCACCTTTCTCAACTAGATATTCAACGACATCGATATTTCCTAAGAATGCTGCACGCATCAGGGCTGTACGTCCATTATTGTCATGTGAATTGACATCAGCACCTGCCTCCACCAACATCTTACAGATATCTAAGCGATCTTTCTTAGCTGCTCCCATGAGTGCTGTCTTATTATCTTTGTCACGGGCTCTGACATTAGCACCATTGTCGATCAGTGTCCCAACGATGTCTGTATAACCACGCTTAGCACTACGCATCAGTCCTGTACGTCCATCGCCATTAGCCATATTTACATCAGCACCCTTAGCGATAGTTGCGCAGACCTTGGCAAAATCACCAGCTGCACAGGCATCAAAGAATTCTTTATTTACTGTTTGATCCATAATATCGTCCTCCTATAAGTAAATAAAAAGGCGAAACATTATTCACCTTAAAATCATCATATCAAAGAAACATTAGCTACTTGTGTAGCTGCTGGTACCCCTAAAACAATGTTTTCTGATCTATTAGCCATCATCATGAATACCTCTTGTTTCTCTGCCTTTAGTGTAAACGCTTTTATGCCAAAATGCAATATCAACATCTTACAAATCTAGATCAGCTCTTTGAGATACATTAGATATCTTGATGATATGGTAGCACTTCTCTTACTTTAAAAGCTTTTGGATCTCTTTATATCTTGGCATATGATATTCGAGTATCTGATAGAAGCGTTTTGAGTGATTTGGAACTAAAAGATGGACACATTCATGCCAGAAGACTGATTCGAGACATATAGGTTCAAAGTGGATGAGCAGTTCATTGAGCTCGATAAGATCACGCCCTGTATAACAAGTGCCCCAACGCGTCTTGACAAGATGATACTTGAGTTTGATCTCATTTTGATAACCATAACTGCGCAATATCTCTAGATACTTATCTTTAAAACCGGTGACAAGTTCATCCAAGACTTTCGCCGCCTTTGTATAAAAGTATCTTCTTGCCTTTTCAAAGTCAGCATCCTTCACATGGATGATGATCGTATCATCAGTTATCTTGATCTTCGAGTAACCATCTTCGATCTTTAAATGATAAGCTTTTCCCACGTAATAGATAGGATCTTTAAAGTCCTTCCTTGAGTTTGAAAGTGCCAATGACTTCACATATATCCACTTAGCTTTATCTTTGATGAACTTCTCGATATAGCTATCGGTCGTCTCATAGGGGCAGGTAACGTATAAAACTTGCGCACTGATAAGGCGCAAGTAGATATTCTTATTTGGTTTTCTTTCGATCTGGACTATAAAGTCCTTATCGAAGATCCGTATCGAGCTTCTTGAAGTAGCCAAAGGCGATCGTCCTTGGTCCGGCATGCGAAAGGATGACTGGTCCAAACTCTTCGATGAGCACTTCTTCATGCACTAAAGCTTCTAGCTCTTTAGCTATCGCTTCTGCATCTTCTCTTCGATGATCATGGATGACCATCCAATAATAGTCTTCTTTATGATCGATAGAACTGACATATTCAAGACCTTTCTGGATAGCTCTTTTTTCCGTCCTGACTTTATCATAGACATCGATCATACCATCTTTTACTTCTAGTAATGGCACGATCTTTAAAAGATTGGCTAAGGACGCTGCTGCTTTTGAGATCCTGCCGCCCATCTTTAGATAATTGATATCGTAAGGGATGATGATCGCTTCAAGATTCATATTGTGTTCGATCATCTCTTTGACCTCATTGATATCCACTCCCTGATCAAGTAATCTCTTGGCATCATGAGCCAGTATAGCTAATGGAAAACAAGCACTTTTTGCATCGACGACGACGACTTTGCCTTTATAAAGCTTAGCTAGCTGAAAAGCACTCTCATATTGACCCGATAGGCCGCTTGAAAGCGGGATATGTAAGACTGCATCATAGTCACGAAGTAATTCATCATACTTGTTTTTTAGGATGCCTTGTGAGACTTGAGCAGTCTTAGCTAACTTCTTTTGGTTCATCAGTTTGAAGAGTTTATCAGAATCGATAGTCTCTTCATCGATATATTCTTTATCATCAACGACGATAGGCATCCTAACGACTTGGATGCCTAACTCTTTTTCATCTGTTTTCTTGGCATCAGAGCCAGAATCAGTCAACACTGCAATATTCTTCATATGAAAGTGATTATATCACGCCTTCTTCTTTTTCGCCTTAGATTTTGCTGGTTTGCGTGGCTTTTGAACTTTAGTCTTGAAGATGATCCCCGCAAACGGTGCTAGATCGATCGTGATCGCATGTGTGAATCCGTGTCTCTTGCGTCGTTTAGCTTTGATCGGTTCAAAGTTACACATATTGCATCCACTATAGATGTCTTTCTCACTGTTCATGATCTCTGTATAAGTGCCCCCATATGGAACACCGACATCATAAGCGTGATAAGAGATAGGCATCATGTTCAAGATGACGACAAGACACTCTTTCTCATCTTCGCGATAATACGAAAAGATACTTTGAGCATTATTATCGACATCGATCCATTTGAAGTAGTGCCAGTCATAATCATCACGATAGAGACATGGGTGATTCATATAGATCAAGGACATGTCTTTGAAGAAACGATGGAAAGAATCGTGTAGTGGATAATCTAAAAGTGACCAATCCATATCTTTCTTTTCATCGAACTCTCTGAATTGAGCGATCTCATTGCCCATGAAATTGAGCTTCTTTCCAGGATGCGTATACATGAGGACGAAAAGATTGCGACAGAGATGGAACTTCTCTTCATAAGTTCCAAACATCTTATCGATGATCGTTCCTTTAGAATGTACTACTTCATCATGAGAAAGTGGTAGTAAGAACTTCTCATTGTAGAAGTAAGCCATCGAGAAAGTGATGAGATTATGATGATACTTACGATACTCGTGATCCATCTTATAATAGCGCAAAGTATCGTTCATCCAACCCAGGTCCCACTTATAGTCAAAGCCCATACCATCCCACTTTGTCTCAACAGTGACTTTTGGATAATCTGTCGAATCCTCCGCTATCAACATGACCGCTGGGTGTCGCTCTTTGATCGTCACATTGAGGCTCTTGATAAAGTTGAGACCTTCGATATTCTCACCAAGGTCACGATTGCCTTTGTGATAGATGAAGTGTGACACTGCATCGAACCTCAACCCATCGATGTGATAGCGCTCAAGATAAAAGTCGGCACTTGAGCGTAAGAAAGAACGGACAGGACCACTATTGAGATCGAAATAATATGTTCCCCATTCTGACTTTTGTAAGTGAGCTTCTTGATATTCATAGAGAGCTTTGAAATTGAAGTTTCTTAGTCCCCAATCATCAGGGACGAAGTGGACATAGACGACATCAAGGATGACACCAATACCCTCCAAATGACAAGCGTCAATGAATTCCATGAGATCATATGGTGTGCCATAGCGAGAAGTAGCCGCAAAGAAACCAGACGCCTGATAGCCCCAAGAGCCATCGAAAGGATGTTCAAAGATCGGCATCAGTTCGATATGTGTGAAGCCCATCTCTTTGACATAGGGGATGACAGTCTCTTTGAGATGACGATAAGTCTCTAACTCCTGTCCTTCTTCTTTTTTAAATCCATTGATGTGTAACTCATAGATATTTAGCGGGTCTTTGTAAGAAAAGCGGCGCTCTTTTATATAAGCCTCATCTTGCCACTTGTAATAGTCAAGATCATACATCAAAGAAGCATTATCCGGCCTCTTTTGCGCATAATATGCATAAGGATCGATCTTATCATGATATGTAGTCTTATCTTTATAGATGCGATAGCGATACATATAGACTGGTTCGATATCTTTGACTTCAAGATAAAAGATACCACGATCATCGATCATCTTCATCTCTAGTCCTTGCCAATCATTGAACTCTGAAATGACTTCAACTTTATAGACATCAGGACAATAAAGGCTGAAAGAAACGCCTCCTTTTATCTTATGACAACCAAAAAGCTTGTATGCTTCGCTTTCAAAGCCCGCAAAGAATAGATCGTAACGTTGCTCTTTCATAGTATCACTACTTGCTTAGAGCTCTTTCGTAGACTTCTTCGTACTCTTTAGCACTCTTACTGAAAGAGACATCATACTTCATCGCATTCTTGATCAGCATTGCCCAATCCTGAGGACGATCATAGTATGTATCATAAGCATAGTCAAAGACATGCTGCATCGCAAAGAGATCATATGGTCCAAAACTGAAACCACGACCCTCTTTTGTATATTCGTTATATGGTTCAACAGTATCTCTTAGACCACCCGTCTCTCTTACAAGTGGTAGTGTGCCATAGTGCATCGCGATGAGTTGTGAGATACCACATGGTTCAAAGACTGATGGCATAAGTAGTAGATCAAGACCAGCATACATCTGATGTGCTAGTGCTTCATTATAGCCACAATAATAGACACACCTTGTCTTATAGCGCTCTTCCATCATCTTGAGCTGATATTCATACTTAGAATCACCTGTGCCTAAGATCGCGATCTCACAATCTCTTTGCATCCAATGATCGATGCTCGAGATGAGTAGATCTACACCTTTTTGCGATGTGAGTCTTGAGATCATACCAACTAAGAAAGTATTTGGACGTACCTGCAGTCCCAAAGACTCTTGGACAGCTGCTTTATTCTCTCGTTTACCAGCTTTATAGTTTCGGACACTGAAGTTATAGCGGATGTCTGGGTCTTTCGCTGGATCAAAGAGCTTCGTATCGATACCGTTGACGATACCATATAGATCACCACGACGATATTGTAAGACTGCTTCAAGATTCTCGCCAAACTGTGGCGTCTGGATCTCATATGAGTAAGTCTTTGAGACTGTCGTCACGATATCCGCAAAGACGATACCGATCTTCATGAAGTTCGCATCATCATTGAAACGCAAAGAACCATCTTCGAAATAACGATAGTCAAAACCCAAGAAATCAAACAAGACTTTCTTATTGTAGACACCTTGATATGCTAGATTATGGATCGTAAAGACATGTTTGATACGTCTGATCTTCTCGATCGCATCATATCTGATCTTACAAAGAGCTGGTAAGACAGCTGTATGATAATCATGCTCGTGACAGATATCAGGATAATAATCACATTTGATCATCATCTCTAATACTGCATTATTGAATACAGCAAACCTGATCACATCATCGTTATAACCATAGACACCATCACGATAGAAATATGTATCGTTCTCAATGAAGATATACTCTAAGTTATTGAGATAGAGATTGTAGATATTCGCTTCTTCATGGATGATACCAGAGTTTATATAGATATGATCGACATAGTGAAGATCGCTCATATATTTATCTTTGATCGTCTTGAGAAGTGGCAAGACGACTTTCACATCATATTTCTCATGGTCTAATGCCTGTGGCAAAGCTGCAACGACATCAGCTAGACCACCTGTCTTCACAAAAGGTAAAGACTCAAATGAGACAAAGAGGACATTGATCATATACGATCCCTCCTTTTGACATAGATCGGCTCATCTTCTGTACCCTTGAGCTCTTTGATATGGGTGATCATCGCATACTTATCGATGACAGCATTTTCGATCTTAGCGTTCTTATTGATGAGCACAGAAGGCATGATGACAGCATTTTTGACCACGGCTCCAGCCTTGATGACGACATTTCGTCCAATGACACTGTCGATGACCGTGCCTTCGATCTCACAGCCATTACCGATGAGTGAACCGCTGACTCTTGCGCATTCGCGATAGAGCGTTGGTTGTGTATCGTTGGTCTTCGTATAGATAGGCCATCCTTCTGTGACAAGATCATCTAAACGATCTCTAAGCTCTAGATTAGCCTTATAGTAAGTCTTGAGTGAATTGATGCATGTGACATAGCCCTTATGTGGATAACCAACGACTTTCAGATCACCAAGACTATCCGAAACGACATCTGATAACCAGAAAAGACTAGAAGTCGCTGTCGCCTTTTGGATCAGTTCGATGAAGAGATTGCGTGACATGATATAGCACTCAAGTGAGATGTCACGGTTCTTGAACTTACCAGTGTTCTTTGACATCGCTGCGACACGTTTACCTTCGGAGAACTCTAAGATATCACACATCGCAAAGTCCTCTTTAGCTGTACTGACGCTCTGATACATGATCGTCACATCCGCTCCCATCTTCTCATGATATGCCAGCATCTCATTGAAGTCTTCGATATAGACGAAGTGTGATGGTGCGATAACGACATAATCAGCTGTCGATTGTTCGATGTATTCGATATTCGCTTTAAAGTTAGCGATATCGGTGTTATATAGTTCGTTATTACCTTGGATCTCCCCATATAAGATCGAGAACCTGCCCTTTTTCGAGTTGACATTATAGTTCGTGCCTAAGATGTGCTCGATCGTCGAGCGAGGACGGTTCTTGATGTAGATCTGGATATCATCGATATGTGAATTTGTCATATTCGAGATCATGAAGTCCAGGATACGATAACGACCTAAGAAGCTCGTCGCGGAGACAGGGCGGTAATCATCGATGCCCTCGACATGCACATTAGCTGGTTCCAGATTAACGATACCTAACATCTTATTACTCATGATCTTTACCCTCTGCTTTCTTATTGACTAATGCTTTTGTGACTAAAAGAATATTCTTTGAATTCTTTGATCCCAGATGCATATGTGCTGGGACCTTCACATCATCCATGACGACACAGCGCTCAAGGACGGCCCCTTCACCAACGCGTGCTCCATTCATGATGACTGAATCGATGACCTTAGCTCCTTCATCGACTCTTGAGCCTGTAAAGAGCACTGATCTTTTTACTTCGCCATCGACGACACAGCCTTGTGTGATATAAGCGACATCGATCTTGGCATTAGGACCGATGATCTGAGGAATGGCATTATTATCACCTGTGTAGATCTTCCAAGTTGGATCAGAAAGATCAAGTGTATTCTTATCAGAGATAAGGTCCATATTTGCTTCCCAAAGACTATCGATCGTTCCTACATCTTTCCAATAACCCTTGAAGCGATATGCTTGTAGCTTGAGACCATCTTTAAGATAGTTTGGAATGATATCTTTACCGAAGTCATGATTGGAATCTTTCGCTTTTTCATCTTCCTTGAGATAACGACGTAGTGTCTTATATGTAAAGATATAGATACCCATCGAAGCTAAGTTCGACTTTGGTTCAGCCGGCTTCTCTTCGAATTCGATGATCCTATCATCCTCATCTGTATTCATGATGCCAAAACGGCTTGCTTCTTTCATTGGTACTTCCAAGACAGCGATCGTCGCATCAGCACCTTTAGCGATATGCTCTGAGAGCATCTTCTCATAGTTCATCTTATCGATGTGGTCACCTGACAAGATAAGAACATACTCAGCATCTTCTTGATCTAAGAAGTCGAGATTCTGTGTGATCGCATCAGCTGTACCCTGATATAGGCCAAGACCTGTGACATCCTTCTCGCGCGGTGGTAAACAATATACGCCACCGCCATCGATATCTAAGCCCCAGATATGATCTTTGGCGATATACGAGTTCAGTAAGACTGATTCATACTGTACTAAGACTCCAACAGTCGTGATATTAGAGTTAGCACAGTTGCTCAAAGGGAAATCGATGATCCGATACTTCCCCCCGAAGTGGACGGCTGGTTTAGCGACCTTCTTTGTGAGGTCATACAGGCGTGTTCCACGTCCACCAGCTAGTATCATTGCTACCATTTTCTTTTGTTTCATGAACTTGCACCTCTGTTCTTATATATATCTATGACTTTATTATACGCATTAAGATCGATTTGTGAAAGCTCTTTCAATAGATTTCTTACAAACTTAAACTTTCTCTAATATCGCAAGTGAGAGATGCTCGATAGGAGCTGTCGTATCTTGCATATAAAAATCGACAAAATGATCACGATCATAGATCGCTTTATAATGTCCTTGCAGATAGAGATAACGATCTTCAAGTGTCGGATTGATGATGATCTTTAGCTTATCGACCTCATAGACCAGTAACTCATCGACAAAATAGACCTGTGACTTGCTCTTTAGATCAGAGGCTTTTTCATACCTTAGACAATCATAAGTTTTACGGACATGTATCATATCTTTAAGAAAGTAAGTTATCTCACGATAAGCGAAGCGCCTTACATAATCGATCATATTGACCTTATCGCCTGAACGATAACTGTTCTCATCATCAAACTTCGTCCTGGCGAACTCTTCACCACTATGCAAGAAAGGTATGCCTTGAGCTAAG
This sequence comes from uncultured Erysipelotrichaceae bacterium, assembly GCA_944326055.1. Classification (GTDB taxonomy): domain Bacteria; phylum Bacillota_I; class Bacilli_A; order Erysipelotrichales; family Erysipelotrichaceae; genus JAHHTG01. Next base: position 30,776 of record CALVCT010000068.1, on the reverse strand, counting down.
ATGACAAAAGCCAGCGAAAGCTTGATGCGTAGACGGTCATCAGCTTCTGATTCATGTGGATGGAACCTTTTCATCGAATCATAAAAAGTCCGATTGTCATGGCATTCTAAGAAATTGATATGTGCTGAAGGATCGACTTCTTTATTGATGAGACATCTGACGATCGCATCTTTGCGTCCAAGATCACCATTGATATAACCAGGATATTCTTTGCCATAGGTATTACCGCGTACTTCATCACGGAAAGAGCCATCAAAATAAGCGATACCTTCATATGCTTTATAGTTATTCAGATCAGACCTTTGATCTTTAGGCAGACCACAATCCATAGCCCAAGCTTCGCCATACATCATGAAATAGGGCTTTTTTTTCTTAGCTATATCCCTGATCTTAGTCAGCGTCGTCACATCGATCAAAGACATGAGATCAAAGCGCAATCCATCGATATCGAAAAGATCGATATATCTTTCGACCATAAGACACAGATAGTCACGACACATGCGACCCTCTGTCCTTAGTTCATTGCCACAAAACGAGCCATCTGATAGCTCTGTCTCATTACGATAGCGGAAGTAGTAATATGGCAAGATCTTCGCTAATGCGAAAGAATCTGCTTCATAGACGTGATTGAAGACGACATCAAGGTTTACATATAGATCGTTTTGATGGATATAGTCGATGAGCTCTTGTAGTTCTGTGACTCTTTTATATGGATCATAGGGATCGGTCGTATATGTGCCTTCGGTGACATTATAAGCGACAGGATCATAGCCCCAATTGTAACCGTGCGGATCTTCTTCATCGATACGCGCAAAATCAAAGACTGGCATGATCTGTACATGGGTGACACCAAGGTCTTTGATATAAGGGATACCAGTCGATTCACCTTGTAGTCTGACATCTTGCATCAGTCCTTTAAAAGTCTTAGGATACTTGACTTTAAGTCCTTTCATCGCTGTCATATCACGGATACTTAGCTCATAGATGATCGCGTCTGTATAGCGTACTATCTCATCTTTAGGCTTGATCTTCTTACTTTGACATTTACTGGTGTCGATGACGACTGACCACTTGGCATTGACTGAACTTGAGTAACTATAAGGGTCGATCACATCGATAGTCTCACCATATCTTCTAAGACGATAGCGATAGCGCATCTTATCCAGATCACCATCGACCACCACTTCATAGATCCCTCTTCCCCTATCTTGCATCTTGATCTTATCACCGCTGATAAGAAGATCGACACTATCGACATATGGTGCCCATAAACGAAAAGTCGTCTTCTTTTTCGTATAGAAACTCCCAAGATCATGGACATCATGATAGAAATAATCTTCAAAGAAAGCCGTCTTTACGATGTGCCTAAGCTTTATCGGATACATCTTTCCTTGACATAAAAAAGAATATCGCGCCTTAAAATCGATATCCTCTTTTAAATATATGAAAGTGTGTTCAAAGCCTGCTTCTTTAACGATGCTCTCTAAAACGCTGTCACCTTTATATAGTGTGACATCTTTGATCTCTACGCCACTGTGATATACGCAGATCATGCGTACATCGTCAAAGTAAGCTTTTAGTCTCATCTCTTTATCGGTTCGATATGCCAGATCTCATCAGCATATTCCTTTATCGTCCTGTCACTTGAGAAATAAGCTGACTTAGCGATATTTATCAGACACATACGTGCATAGCGACGTCTGTCGGTATATAAGCTATCGATATACTCATGAGCTTTGACATAGCTATCGAAATCAGCCATGACACAATACTCATCGCCTTTCGATAGTAAGTCGTCATAGATGATACGGAAGTCATTTCTATCACTTGAGAAAGTACCATCGATAAGACTGTCGACGATCCTTTTGAGTCTGCCATCATGGAGATAGTACTGATATGGATCATAATGATGTCTAAGGTCGACGACTTCATCAGAACTCAGACCAAAGATCACGATATCATCATCCCCAACAAGTTCATGGATCTCAACGTTAGCACCATCCATCGTACCAAGTGTCACTGCTCCATTCATCATGAACTTCATATTGCCAGTGCCACTAGCCTCTTTACCAGCCGTCGAGATCTGCTCTGAGACATCAGTAGCATTCATCAACTTCTCAGCGATCGTGACACGATAGTTAGGAATAAAGACTACTTTGATGAACTGTTTAGCTCTTTCATCATTATCGATGACATCAGCGACGCAGTTGATGAGCTTGATGATCTTTTTAGCTAATGCATACTGACTTGCTGCTTTAGCGGCAAATATGAATGTCGTCTTTGGCATATAGAAGTTAGGATCTTCTTTGATACGGAAGTACAAATAGATGACATGCAAGATATCAAGCAATTGTCTTTTATAAGCGTGTAGTCGCTTAGCTATCGTATCGAAGATCGAATTTGGATCAAGTTCGATATCATAATGTTTCTTGAGATAATCAGCCAAGATGAGCTTCCTTTGGTATTTGACTTCATTAAAAGCATCCTGCAGTTCAGGATCATCGACATGATCCAATAATTTTGAGAGCTCGCTGATGTCCTTCTTGAAACCAGGACCGATATAACGCTCGATGAGGGCGACAAGCTCTGGATTTGTATGTAAGAGCCAACGACGATGCGTGATACCGTTAGTCTTGTTGTTGAACTTTTCAGGATAGAGCGCATAGAAATCTTTAAAGAGGTCGCTCTTTAAGATCTCACTGTGTAATTTGGCAACACCATTGACTGAAAAAGAGCCAACGATACATAGATGTGCCATCCTGACATTATTGTCGCGTGAAACGATACTGACACGATCTAAGAAGTCTTTAGAATGACCAACACCATAGACATACTCTGCAAACTTCTTATCAAGCTCTTCGATGATGAGCCAGATACGTGGAAGCAGATTTTTGATGTATTCAACTGGCCATTTCTCTAAAGCTTCAGCCATGACCGTATGATTTGTATATGCAAATGTATGAGTGACGATATATAGTGCGTGATCCCAATCATAACCATAATCGTCCATCAAGATGCGCATGAGCTCAGGAATAGCTAAAGCTGGGTGCGTATCATTGAGTTGGATGACGACTTTCTCATGTAAGTTAGATAGAGTACCATAGATGCGCATATGTTCTCTGACGATCGCATGCAGACCAGCCGAGACAAAGAAATACTCTTGTTTGATGCGTAAGTAGCGTCCTTCAACTGTCGAGTCATCAGGATAGACATTGAGACAGATATCATTGACTCTACCTAGATATTTCCTAAAATCACCTTCAAAATTGTCACTAGGCTCTGCTGACCACATGCGTAGCGTATTCGTCTGACGACGATCTTCACCAACGATAGGCATGTCATATGGTACAGCGACGACATCCTGTGTATCGACATGATGGAAGACGAGTTGTCCTTTCTCATTACGATCGATATCGACATGACCATAGAAACGTATCGTAACTGCTTTATCTGGTTTCCTTACTTCCCAAGGATTTCCAAGCTTGAGCCATTGATCTGGTACTTCGACTTGTTCGTTATTGACGATGAGTTGCTTGAAAAGACCATATTGGTAGCGTATCGTATTGCCATTACCAGCATAACCCAAAGAAGCAAGGGAATCTAAAAAGCAAGCTGCTAGTCTACCAAGGCCACCATTGCCAAGTCCTGCATCACTTTCGATATCCTCTAGTTCATTAAGATCGATACCAAGATCTGCCAGTCCTTCCTTAACGACCCCATAAGCACCGAGGTTCATCAGATTGTTCGTAAGCATACGTCCCATAAGGAACTCAAGTGAGAAGTAATACATCTGCTTGACATGCCCGCCTCTTGTGACTTCCTTACTATAGCGCCATGATTCATTTATCGCACTCTTGACCATCGAAGCCAAGACGATATATTTTTCACTAGATGTAGCTTCCTCTAGACTCTTGCCGAATTCACTCTCCATCGCAAGCTCTAGATCAGCTTTGAAAGTCTCTTTATTCTCAAACATAATTTTCTCCTGCAAAAACATAACTATTATACTAATATCTCATTACTTTTACAATGCATCTGAGAGATACTGCCACTGACGATCACCCACATGACTTGCTTTATAGACATAGTATCACGATCTAAACGCCATGACGATCATTCCGATAGATCTCGACAGCATCCTTATACATTCCAAGATCTGAATATAGCTTCGCCAAAGTTTCTAAGATCATCTCAAGTTCATCAGCATATTGAGGTTGTTGTAAAAGAGGAAAAAGTGTTCGATATATCTCTTTTGCCTTAAGCAAATATCTTCTTTGACAAGCAATAAAATACTCAGACATCAACTCACATATATCGTTATGATCATCGATCTTATCATATGTTTGAGTACATCTGTCTATCAGTTCGCCATCATCATTCATACATGCAAAATAAGTTATCGATGACAAAGTCCTATAATTCAAAAACTTAGGATCATCAAGATTTTTGGTGATCAGGTGATATGCGCCTTGCCTGTCGCCTTTTTCTATCAGCGCCCAAAGCAAGCTGTTTGTGAGACGCTTTATATCCTTTGACCTTTTTGCATGTTTTTTTAATAGGGACGAAAAGATATTAGCAGCTGCAGCATATTGTTTGGTCCTGATATGTATGATCGCCAGCATCTCGATACAGTTTACAGCTTTTGCCTTGATATCATATTTCATGAATGTCTTTATACAATCGTGAAGCAATATGTAAGCTTCATAATGCTTATCCCTGTCAGAAAATATCTTGATCATGTAGTATTTACACATAGTCGATCGTAGGTTACCTGGATTTATCTCTATAGCTTTATTGAGCCACTTTTCTGCCTCATCATTCTTCTCTTTCCAGTAATACACTTTCCCCATTTCCATATATAAAAGTTGCCTGTCTTCATCGTCATAAAAAGCCTCATAGTCAAATAATCGCAAAACTTCAATATCGTCCAACTCTCTTAAATATGATTTGTAAAAAGAAATATATAGATAATAACGATATCTGTCGATAGATGCCAAGATCTCGTCTTTCCAATTATCTAGTTTGTCGCTGAACTCCTTTGCTCCATCTTTATCGCTCTTGATGACTCTCAAATAAAGCTCTTCAAATAGCTTGTCATATCGAGATAGGCACTTTTCGTCGATTGACAGGTTGATATTCAAGACATCGAAGATATCCCTCGACATATCTGACGATAGGGATCGTTTGCCATTCTCAAATCGTGAGATAAGACTACGATCAATATAGAGCCTTCTCGCAAGGTCTTCTTGAGTCATATTTTTCTTCAAACGATAGTGAACCACAAGTCTCCTTATGATCTCTTGATGACGCATTTCCATATTCTCATCTTAGCATAATAATACTTATCTCTTCTATTAGGATTTTCTAATAATTGATGATGTGACAAGCATTTTAGTCCAAAGAAATGTTGATAACTAAAGAAATGCAATGATAAATCAAGATAATGGCTCTAATTTATATTTGTCACATGCAATAGATATAAAACATGTTATTTTATAGATAGTAAATATAGCTAGATGCATCAGTAATATTTGCAAAGAAAGATACAAAGGAGGGTGTGAAGGTTACAGATGATCATGATCGATTTAAAATGGTCCATCGTTTTAATTATTGTCACATTGCTTTTAACAGGGTGCACAAATGAAAGTGTTACGCCAAATGCTGATGAGCCATCTCTTAGTGAGGCGACGAATGCTGAAACACAGATAAAGTATATCAAGGATATGATGGATACTGATGATATCTTATATTATGGCGAGATCGATATGCCGGGTTCGCCTGTATTATATTCAGAGCAATCTTCTACTGTATCGACACTTGAAGATAATACCTACATCATAAGAGATGTTAAGACAAGCAGTCTATCTAAGTACGATGGTTATACGATCACCACTGATAGTTTGCCATGGCGCTATAAACTGGATCGTTTATTCAAGAAAAATGGTGTCGATTCAACGAATGCTAGATGGGAACTCGATCATATGATCAATGCTGCTCTATCATTAGAGGATCTGTTACCTAATTTAGAAAACGATACCAGCCTCACATCTTGCGTAACGATCATCGGCCCAAAGATAGATGACCCAGACTTCGCTGACTCTTCGCTCTCCCTTTTAGGCGTCGATTATAAAGATTCATATCTAAAAGCCGTCATTGAAGATCAGAATATCAAACCCGTCAAAGATCGAAACTTTCGCAACGTAGCTTATGAGTGGTTCAGAGAATACGAGATCATCTATGACAGCGACATGGATGCGAAAGTCATCATCAGTCTTATCCCTATAGATGATGGGACCATCATCGATGTATGGGTCGATCAGGTATCTTTAGATCAAAAAGATATCAAGAATTGTAATGAAGCAGGCAAAGATGAGTACCCTTACCTATGCAGCATGGATGATCCTAAAATGTCTTTTACCGTGACTTATCATAGCGATGTCAAGATATAAGGTCGATGATGAAAAAGTCTGATCAAATTCATTCTTCTTATCAAGCAAGTCAAGCAAGCTCCATGCATATCCTAGTGGATTATCATACCTTGAAAACTTCTCCTATGCTGTGACATTAATAACATTTCCTATGACACCAAAGCCATATTCACCATCTTGATATCAATAAACTCACACTCAAAAACAGATCAGAAATTCATTGATGATAGGAGCATCGACCTTCTCAGATCTTGATGTGCTAAGACCACTGACTTCAAATTTATTTAGTGTGCTGTTGGCAGATACGACTCCAAAATAATCAGCTTCGGCAACATGTTTACTACCAGCAATACTGAGAGTAGACGCTTTTCTCGCCTTGGTATTCTTTACTGTTTTGCCCCCAAGCAGCATTCATCACATTGACTGTTCCATCATCATTATAGGTAGCGATCATTAATATGGGCACCAGAAAGATCGTCTCATAGTTCGTAAGATCTGATAGTAAAGCATTTGGACATACCACTTTATAAATAGAGCTCTTTATTGTATCGTATGTTGTTGTCTGTGTGTTGGATCATGATCATGATCTTATTTTTACTAGCAGCAATACCATTTATGGTCTCTTCATATATTTTTTTAGATTCAGTATCAAGGCCAGCATCGACTTCATCTATAATGATCACTGATTTATCTTTAGATAGTAAGATCCTGGCGATCTGTAACTTCTTTCTTTGGCCACCAGAAAGATTTGATGCAAGCGTATCTATAGCTGTATCTATGTCAACATTTAGACCAAGATCATCAAATAGCCTCACCAATTCATTTTTATCGATGATTCTATGACTTGTAAGACATAGATAGTCGTATATCGTTTCCCCAACAAAATAATCGCTTTGAGATACATATAAGATATTGTCATACAGACTGTTCACATCAACATCTTTTATATCGATATCGTTTAATTTGATCGAACCTGAAAAGTTACCTATTATTCTGACGATCAATTTTAAAAGTGTACTTTTGCCAGAACCATTCTTGCCCTTCAACATCATCGTGTCTCCTCTAGTAAGATGGAGATCGATATTTGAGAGGATATCTTCCCCATCATCGCTATAGCTAAAACCATCTACACGAACATCTAGATGATCTATTGAAGAAAGTATGATCCCTTTTGAACAGTAATGTTCGATATTACCGAGAATATCGTCAACATTTTTAAAACACACAAAAGACCTATTGATCTGGTTCAATAAAGTTTCGATCTTTCCTGTTTCATTCATAGCTAGATCGAATATCAAGGTATACAGTATTGTCTGAGATCATAGCCGCTAATATGATTGAAAATAGTATTTGCAACAGCGAGATGATCTTACTCATCAAGCCGCCATAAAAGTAGATAGTCTTATCCTCACTTATAGATGAAGATATAAAATCGTTGATACAGTTTGTAGTCCTTTCAGAATAATATCGACCTAGACCATTGACTTTGATAAATGACATCGTACTTGTGAAATCCTCAAGTAGCAAATGTAACTCTTTTATTATTTTGTTTGTGTTAGATGAAGTATTCCTGATCTTATTCTTAGAAATATAAGATATCGATAATCCAATCAGATCTGCTGATATGAGAAATACAGCAACTTTGACATCGATGATGGCAGATATCACAAACAACAAAATCGAGATCAAGATCGAAGTGGTAATGCTTGGTAAAAAATTCCCTATTACTCTAAAAACATCGAGCACATCAGAGTACAGAATGTGGTCGATCTTGTTTTTTCCGTATTTGTTGATCGAAAGTTCATCTAGATCTAAAAGTGCTTTTTCGAGTCTTGAAAGAAGACTAGAAATGTAATTACCACCCATTTTATCTAAAGAGATGTACTTACAGATCTCCAATACGATAGATAATACTAATACGATTATTATCAGCAAAATCTGTATATAAAACCCATCAGATAACGATGTCACATCATTCAAGGTGTTCTGCAGTAATATTGGCAAAGAAGCTGTGCATAACGCGCACATTATACACATAAAAAGAGAACCAATAAAAAAGTTAGGAAACTTTATTACACTATCTAGAAAATACTTAAATAGGAGCTTCATATGCTTTCTTTGTCCACTTAATGACTATATGATAACACGATACTAAATAGCCCCATCAGAAAACCACGTGTTTTCTATTGGAAAGTGTCGTTTGCACCGATAGATCACTTTAGTTGATCAAGATAGGGATCATCATCTGTGCTCAAGTGTGTTCATGACGCATAGGTATTCATCCCCCATCTCTTTGCGCATATATTCTTTGTAGTACTTAAAGCCACATTTTTCTATGACACGTCTTGACCTTTCATTGAAATCGAAATAAGCACAAAGAATAAGGTCGAGTCCTACACAAGAAAAAAGGTAGTCACATACACTTGTGACAGCTTCCGGCATCAGTCCTTTCCCCCAATAATCTTTACTTAGAACATAACCGATCTCACGGCACTTGAGGTCATTAAATTCTTTGAATTCTTCTTCATCATACTTTTCGATGCCAAATGAGCCAATGACCTTATCCTTATAGACGATAGCGAAAGTCTTCTTCGTCTTGATGAAGTCCTCTAGAATGATCTTGGTAGTCTCGATACTCTCATGATGTTTCCAGCCAGCCATCTCACCAACGCCATCAACTTTCGCATACTCATAAAAATCATGAAGATCCTCTCTTTTAAAGGGTCTCAATAGCAATCTTTTTGTCTTCAGTGAGACACTACTTATATCGATATCTGCATTCATATGCTAATATCATAATATGCTAAGAAGAGAGAATACAAGAGAGATAACAGTCGGTGGCTTAAAGATAGGCCACCAGGATAAAGTCGTCATCCAATCGATGACCAACACTAAGACTAAAGATGTAAAAGCAACTGTTGCCCAGATCAAAAAGCTTGAAGAAGTCGGATGTGAGCTCATACGTGTCGCTGTTTTAGATGAAGATGATGCATATGCGATAAGTGAGATCAAAAAAGAGATAGGTATCCCTATCGTCGCTGATATCCATTTCAATGCTGATTTCGCTATCAAGTGCATCCAAAATGGCGTTGATAAGATCAGGCTCAATCCCGGTAATATCGAAGATGAAGCCAAGATCAAAGAAGTAGTCTTATTAGCCAAAAGTCGAAATGTACCGATACGTATCGGCATCAATGCTGGCTCCTTAAACAAGAAATATGAGCGCTCAGAAGTCTCGATGATCGAAAGTGCCAAAGACCACATCCGCATCTTAGAGGCATTAGACTTCCACGACATATGTCTATCATTCAAATCATCAGACCCTCTTGAGACGATACGGGCATATCGTTTGGCTGCTGATACTTTTGAATACCCTTTGCATCTTGGTGTCACAGAAGCAGGCACACTGATCGATAGTACACTCAAATCATCACTGGCTTTAGGCAACCTCTTGCTTGAGGGCATAGGTGACACGATACGCATATCGATATCTGATGATCCTGTCAAAGAAGTCATCATCGCTAAGAAGCTCCTTAAAGCCTGTGGCTTATATAAAGCTGTGCCTAATCTCATAGCTTGCCCGACTTGTGGTCGTATCCAGTATGATATGTTGCCTATCGTCAAAGAGATCGAAGAGTATCTCTATACAGTAGATAAAGACATTGAAGTGGCGATCATGGGCTGTGCAGTCAATGGCCCTGGTGAAGCTAGAGGTGCTGATATCGGTATTGCAGGCATGAAAGATAGTGCACTACTATTTAAAAAAGGCCAGATCATAAAGACGATCGCAGCCAAAGATATCGTCAAGACACTTAAAGAAGAGATCGATAAATTCTAAAGGAGGCAAAAGCCTCCGTTTATTTTGATATCGTTATAAGTATGAGATACTCAAGACAATGTCACATCCAAGACCATCATCAATGCCAGACCTAAAGCAAAAGCCACTGTAGCGATATTAGAATGTTTACCGACACTAGCTTCTGGTATGAGTTCTTCGATCACGACATATAACATAGCTCCTGCAGCGAAACTCAGCGCCAAAGGCATAAAAGGCGTGATCATCGGTGCTATCACAAACATCAATAGTGCCGCCACAGGTTCAACAGCCCCTGTAGCTGTTCCATAAAGAAAAGCTTTGAAGCGAGACATGCCACTTGTTCTTAAAGGTAAGGCGACGATCGCTCCTTCAGGGAAATTTTGGATCGCGATACCGATGAGCAGTGCTAGACTGGCACTCTCACTTATGATATCAGTACCTGAGACCATCGCGATGCCTGCAGCTGCCCCCTCTGGCACATTATGCAACGTCACCGCCATAAACATCATGAAGACTTTCGATAATCTCTTTTTCGTCTTAAGGCCCTCTGGTTCATCAGTATGCAAGTGCAGATGTGGCAAAAGGCTATCCATCAAAAGAAGAAAACCCATTCCTGATAGTAAGCCGATCACAGCCATAGTGATATCACCACTATCTAAAGATGGAAGAAGCAGCGAAAAGAAGGATGCAGCGACCATCACGCCGCTTGCAAACCCTAAAAAAGCCTTCTCGATGCGCTCATCGAGTTTTTCTTTGTGCACTAAGAAGACACAAGCTGAGCCAAGTGTCGTACCGATAAATGGTATAAGAAGCTTAAGGATCATGACTCTTTGATCAGATCGATCAGTGCTCTTGCGGCGTCGATGATACCACCTTCACCTTTATCTTTAAGTCCAAGATTCGTATAGATCTCGCCAAGTTTGACATTGCTTTCCTTACAAGCCTTGAGCACTTTATCGATAAGGACATCACATCGCTCCTTCTCTTGCATCGGGCCGAAAGGATTAGCGAAATAAGTCTCAGAGATGCCGACTTCATTTGTCGTACCTAAAGCGAATCTCTTCCCACGGACATAGATATCTTTGACCTCATTTAGATCATCTATCACTCTAAGCCCCTTCTTATCATCATAGTTATTGGCATATAAGAAGATATCGACTTTATGCGGCGCGATGACGACAGAATAAGGGCTCGCTGGCGTGATGACACGTGAGTTATTGTTTCCAGGATTGAAGAAGATCGATCTATCGATATCACGATACATCGCGCTACTATCGAGATCATCAAGTCTGACGAAAGCACCGATCTCTGTGCCCTTCGCATAGACTTCCCCATCTTTCACATACATGACGCCCATGTCATCAAAGATGACGACTTGCGCTTCGATAAGCTCAGCGATCTTATTCATAGCTTCGATCGTCTCTGACTTACCAGCACCACTATCGCCCATCAGACAAACGCCTCTTGTCTTACCATCTTTCAGTCTTATCTCAAGCATCGCCCCATGTATCGGTAGATAGCCTCTTCTCATCATCACAAGATTGTGTAAAGTTAGAGCCATCTTCTTGAAATAACCAAAGTATTCAATGATCGGCTGATACGAGATCTTACCGACATAGATATCATTTTCTACATCATGATAATAAACAGTGTCTTTCTTATTGTCTTTGACACCAAAAAGGATGATACAGTCAGGTTTCTTGTGCCATAGCTCAGGAGGAGCAAACTCAAAAAGATTCGCAAGTCCGATGGCACTAGCCATGAAATCCTTATGGAAATAGACGAAAGTCAAACACTCACCAACTAAGATCGGATAACAGATAAAATCACGATACTGTCCTTTGCCAAGTGGATCGCTCTTTGTCTCTAAAAAAGTGCCAAGACGCTTATTGTGATCTAGATGGATGATCATTGGTGAGCGCATCATGACTTTTGTCACAAATGGGACTTTAGCTAAGACATCATATTTCTCAGGCAAAGCTGTCTTAGCTCTTGAAAGAAATAGGGCAGCATTCGTACCAGCTTGTAATTGACGATAGACGAAGTTACGATGACCTTGTAGTTTCTCTTCGCATAGGCGATAAAAAGAGATGATCAGCTCATTGAAAGCGACATCAGAAGCAATAAAACGTGACATGAGAAGACCATTGTCTTCTTTGGAATAGATGATCGAAAAACGATGCAGATCACGCCAGAAGTTATAAGCTTTCTCCACGATATTCAACATGATCGGGATTTCGTGCTTGTTCAAAGAAGTCGTCTCATCATAACTGATGACCGTCAGATATTTTAGCGTGATGATAAGATGCTCGATAATGGCCTCCCTTTCACCAAACCTCTCAAGCCAAGTGTAGAGCACTGGATCACTTTTCTTAAGATCATCTAAGAATGCACCCAAAAAGGTCTTGAACTCTTTAGAAGATAAGAGCTCTTCATAGTTATCATAGTAGGCTTTAGTAAAATCGATCAAAGCCAAACGTTTTTTGATATATAATGTATCCATACATGTGATTATAGGCTATTTGAAGATAAAATGAAAGGTCGGTGATAAGATGCGTTTTGTGAAAGATGGCCTCGATATATCGAAGATCGATGATCCAGTATTCGCTATATCAAGGATGGCAAGTGCCGATGATAGTCCCAAAACAGTCAACGCGACGATAGGTTCGCTCTTTGATGAAGATGGTAAGATCGTCGCTTTTAAAAGCTTCTATGATAACTTTGATAAGATCGATGATCGCTTAAAAGCGAAATATGCCGATAGCCCTGAAGGAAATAAGGAATACAAAGAAGCGGTCGAAAAACACTTGCTTGAAGGGCGCATCAAGATCCCTCACGATATCATCGCTACTGCTGGTGGTAGTGGTGCTGTCTCTTTATGCCTTAAAGACTTTTTAAAAGAAGGTGAAAGTGTCTTAGCCCCTGATGTCGCTTGGGCTTCATATAAGACGATGGCTAAAGAATACGGCCTTGACTATCAGACTTATGACGTAAATGAGATAGAGGATATGTTATCAAAGATGCAAGAGATAGCCACTAGACAAGATCATATCCTAGTCATCATCAATTCGCCATGTCATAACCCTACAGGCATCAGTTATAGTAAAGAAGAGTGGAGGATGATCATCGATACAGCTAGTAGTCTTGATAAGAAGGTCGTCATCTTGGACGATGTCGCGTATATCGATTACAGCTATGATCTAACTAAAGCTCATAGCCACTTCGATCTCTTCGATGAGATAGCTGACAACGTCCTTGTCGCTATCGCTTTTTCGATCTCCAAGACGATGACAGCTTATGGTCTGCGCCTTGGTGCTCTGATCACTATCCACAAGGATGAAGAGGTGATAAAAGAGACTCATAACGCCCTTGTGCGCTCTTGTCGCAATATCTGGTCCAACACGAATAACGCCGCGATGATCGCTTTCAGTAAGACGATAGCTGATGAAGCATTCTATAAAGAAAAAGCTGAAGCGATAAAGCTCCTTCATGAAAGAGCTATGATCTTCCTTAAGGAAGCAAATGAAGTAGATCTAAAACTATATCGTTATGATGAAGGTTTTTTTATCACTGTCAAGATGAACGATGACAAGATGAGTGATGAAGTCTTCAAAGGGCTCATCGAAGAACACATCTACACTGTCAAAGTATATCATGGCATCCGTATCGCCATCTGCAGCATCCCCAAAGCTAAACTTCAAGGTCTAGCATCAAAGATCAAAAAAGTCATCGATAATAGACAAAATTATAATCAGTGATAAGCTCATCACGATCGATGTAGCTAATGACGAGGCCCTCAGTGGTCTCGTTTTCTGTTGGTAAGTTTAAAAGTAAGAAGAAACTAAAGAAGATACAGATGATGATCGCGATCATCTCGACCATCACCCACACTGCCAACATATATTTCTTACTTTGCATCTTGAGTTTCTTTGAGACATAAGAAACCAGTAAGATCAAGATGCCGATGATGCCCATAAGACAAAAGACTAGTGTGAAGCGTGGCCTAAGACTCATCGAGATGACAAGGCCGATGAGCTCCAAGATGAACCAAGAAGCGATCGCCAAAACTGTCGTAAAAAGACCTATTTTCATACCGTTCGTCATGTCATTTATTATACTCATGTACCAAAAATGATAAAGTCAAACAAGCTAGGTATGGTAGAAAGACGATATCGATGATACAAAGAAGTGAGAAACTACCCAAAGGATAGTATTCGGTGATGAATGCACTGTCTTTGAGAGCTATGACTAAGATCGTAAAAATGAGCAGCGCCAAAAAACTGAAGAGATATGGACTGAGCATCGCCCCAAAATCATGTGTCTCTTTCAATGATTCGAATAGTAAAGAAAGATCGATACTTAAAAATAGTAGATATACTTCAAGTCCTTCATAATCCAAAGACCCGCTATGAGCCAAGAGATATAAGATAAGATAAGCTATAGCCCCTTGAAACATGATCTTTAAAAAGTCACGCTCTTTAATAAATAGTAATGAAAGAAAAGCGAGAACCAGTAGTAGACCTATAGCTATATAAGCTGCACCATTTATTAGTGCGATAGCACTGGCCATGATACCAATGAGTTCTATCCAATATAATCTTTGCATCTTCCCCACCTCCATGTGCCTATATTCTATTGCGATAATAAAGGACTATTGTACTTATAAACGGACTATATTAAGATATAGATATGAAGACTGCGATGTATAAAGAAAGACTTCTCGCCCTGCTCACATGCCTTATCCGCTATTCTGATAGTGAACACTATCTGAATACAAAAGATATCCAGATGCATCTTTTAGAAGAATACGATCTGCCTGAGATCGAGCGTAAGACCGTCCTTTATGACATCAGGGCGCTACGAACTATGGGCTATAAGATCGATTCATCGCCAAGACTTGGCTATCGTCTTGATCTCACACCTTTTAGTCCCTCAGAGATCAAATTGCTCAGCGATCTTGTCTTCGGCTTCTCTAATATCGATGATAAAAGTCGCGAAAAGCTGATCGCTAAACTCTATTCCTTTACTTCGATATACAATGAGAAACTCTTTCAGAAGATCGCTATCGAAAGGAAGGATAGACGCCGACAAGACCTTAACTACCTTGAAGAGATCTTAAAAGCGATCAAAAAAGAAGAGACGCTGATCATAAGGATCAAAGAGCGTCAAAGTGAGATAATGCCCTATCTCTTGCACCTTACAAATAACCAATACTATCTCTATTATTCCTATATCGACAATAAGCAGATCTATCATGTGCGCTTTGACAATATCAAGAGCTTACATCCTACTTTTTTCAAACACAAAAGACCTATGCGTTTTGAGGAATGTCAAAAGATCATCAAAGAGAGCGTCTCATCTTATAGCAGTGGTAAGCTAAAAGATGTGAGTATCAGGATCTTAGACACTACTTCTTATATCTTAGATGACATGGTAAACAGCTTTGATGATGTGATCGTCAATAAGGACATTGTCCATATCAAAGTACGTATCTCCGATCTTTTCTTCTCTAAACTTTTAAGTTATGGCGATAAGATCAAGATCTTAGATGAAGAAGTCAATGCCTCCTATAGGGCTCTTTTGGATAAGGTCCTTGCGCGATGCCTTGAGCCTCGATGAACCATTTATCTCTTTCATAATAAAGCTTGCGTTTCTTATGTAAGATCATGCATTCATAAAGGATGCCACAACCTCCGACTTTTGAAAAAGACTTCCTTTTATGCAATATCTTATCGACACGATAGACCTTCTTATCACCGTCCTTTTCCCAAATGATAAACATCGGTATGACTTCCCCTTTCTCATCGATCAGGGCGATGACAGGTATATAACGTTTATATAGGTACATAACTAAAACCAGCTTTCCGGATGGATGATATGATCGCCCTTGGGGTCGAAATCAGTAAGCTCTTCATCAAGTTCAGCGACAAGGCGCTTGACTTTCGAGAAACCATATTTACTTCTGATCTCATCCATCGCTTTATCGATCTTACGTTCTTTCTCTCTTTTCGCACTTTCGCCAAAGAAGTCATCTTCGATATATGAAGGCTTCATAATAAGATCTGAAATGCCAAGTGTGATCGAACGATAATGGTTTTCCAGTTCACCACTTTTATAGATCCTCACATTCATATAGACAAGCTCCATCGCTGCACCAAAGATCTCACTGGCGATATCTGTCGCAAAAGGGATCTTTTTTTGTCTTGTGATATAAGAGAGGTCTTTATCTCTTAGCGCAAGGTATACAGTAAAGCCAAGCTTAGCGATATCTTTAAGACGTGATGCGACAGACTCAGCCAAGTTCCAAAGTATCATCCTTATATCGTCGATCGTTCTCAGGTCTCTGATCGCTGTGACTCCGTTGCTGATGGACTTAACGGCCCTTGTATAACTCACGTCTTTGACTTCACTATATTCATGACCACTTGCAAAATACCAAAGCATCTCACCATTTTTACCTAAGATAGACTTCAAGTAGTGGATATCACGATGTGCTAGATCACCTATTGTCATGATGCCTCTTTCCTCAAGTTTCTTCTTCGTCGCTTTTCCAACATATAACAGATCATCAACAGCTAGACCATAGATCTTTTCTTTGAAATCATCAGGAGCGATGATCGTAAAGCCCATCTTTTTATCCATATCAGAACCAAGCTTAGCGAAGATCTTATTGAAAGAGATGCCCATTGAGACTGTAAGACCATATTCCTCATATACTTCCATCTGTATCTTTCTAGCTAACTTGAGTGGATCGCCAAAGAGCTTTTTAGTATCAGTCAGATCGAACCATGCTTCATCAAGACCGAAAGACTCGACTTTGTCCGTATAGCGCCTATAGATATCTTTGACCTTCGATGTGTAGTAGATATATTCTTCATAATGTGGCTTTATGAAATAGAGCTCAGGGCATTTGCGATAAGCTTCTCTAAGTGATTCACCAGTCTTGATCCCATAAAGTCTAGCTTTGTCATTCTTAGCTAAGATGATGCCATGCCGCTTCTCTTCATTTCCGCCGACAGCCATCGCTATATCACGAAGATGCGGATCTTTCATTTCTTCGATCTGCGCATAACAATGATTCAAATCTGCATGTACGATATATCTTCTCCATTCCATGGCTTTATCATAGCGCAAGAAGTTTCATATATCAAGTATCTATGCAATATATATTTACTTATAATGATAATGAGTTTATTATCTTGTCACTATAAGTTAATATATATCAACACTAAAAAATATGAACTTGACAATGATAGACATTCAATTAAAATATTATCGTTCACATTGTGAACTGTAATACTATGGAATTAGAAGAAAGATTACTTGAAGCTTGGCTAGATATATCTACTGCCATCAATAACGATCGCTTAGTCAAGGATCTCACTTATGGTGAAGCACTTGTCTGTCATTTCATCTACTTACACGGTTCAAAAGAGACCTTGAGCTCTCTATGTGAGAAGACTGGCATCTTAAAATCACAGATGAATCGTATCTTAGGTAACCTTGAAAAGAAAGCTCTCATCAAAAAAAAGCGCTCGACTGAAGATAAGCGCGACATCTTCATCTTGCCTAGTGATGATAAGACATTCTACGACCAACACGCTGACATCTTAAAGATCGTCTCGAAGATCACAAAGCGTCTTGGGACAAAAAAGAGTATAGAGGCGATAGATATCTTACACGAGATAGCCAAGATAGCTAAGGAGGAATTATGATCAGATTATTAGTCGACTCATCAAGTGACTACACAAGTAAAGAACTGGATGAAAGAGGACTCACGATGGTCCCTTTACAGATAACGATAGGCGATAAACATTACTACGATGGTATCGATCTTAAAAAGGACGAATTCTACGAGATCTTAGTTAAGTCAAAAGAATTCCCTAAGACTTCACAACCATCACCTAACGCTTTCTTATCTATCTTTGAAGAGGCAAAAGATAAGGGTGACGAGGTCGTCTGCATCCTATTGTCTTCTGCCCTAAGCGGGACTTTTCAAAGCGCTAGATTAGCTAAAGAGATGTGTGAGTATGATGGTATCTATCTTGTCGATAGCCTAAGTGCGACGATAGGTATCCGTGTCCTAGTTGAAGAAGCGATACGTATGCGCGATAGTGGAAAAAGCGCTGATGAGATCGTCAAAAAGATCGAAGATATCAAATCGAAGATCACGATCATTGCCGGCGTCGATACCTTAGAATATCTTTGTAAAGGTGGACGTGTCTCCAAGACAGTCGCAACTATCGGTGGCTTAGCTAATATCAAACCTGTGATCACCGTTTCTAAAGAAGGCAAGGTCGATGTCATAGCTAAAAAACGCGGTACAGCAAAGACTATCGAATATATCAAAGAAAAGATAGCTGAGTATGAGATAGATGAAGATTATGACATCTATACTGTCTACACTAAAGGTGAAGAGAATACTTTAAAGCTTGAAGAAAAGCTCGAAGATATCAAGATCGATGATCGCATCCAGATCGGTCCAACGATCGGTGCCCACGTTGGCCTTGGTGCTTATGGTATCGTCTTTATAGAGAAAAGATAAAAGCTCCTATATACCAAAAATGACTCCTAAATGGGGCAGTGACTTAAGAAAATATTGAAACAAAAGACGGTTTAGCTCGACGGTTATGCCGTCTTTTTGCTGTTTTTCAGTTGTATTATGGGCTTCTTCGATAGCCCGTGCAAAGTCAAATGTACCGATGAAATCGTAGACAATGGTAATTTTCCTCGTCTTGGATTTCTTGTCTGTGTGGGACACTTCGATGCGGTCTATAAATTCTCGGAGAACTGCCGCGTCTAGCTCCTGCATATCAGTGTACTTCTTCACCGCTGCGACAAATGCCTTGGCATTGGTTTTTCTGCTGTTCCTGCTGTTTCAACTCCTTGCGCAAAACCTCTGCCATCGATTTAAGGTTACTCTGTTCCAACTCGTAGTCGTGGGACATTTTTGATAAATCTGTCATCTGACAGCTTGTCCGATATGGCATTACTCATTAAGAACATCACCACATACAAGGAGCTAAAGCCGCTGTATGACGAATACAAGAAATCCCGTGACAAAGAAAAATATCTGCGTGGGTATGAAAGTGAAATCATCCTATTTGAAGCTGTTTCAAAGGCACTAAAAGCATTCGGCGTGTCTGGCAAGCTTTCCGATCCGACAAAGCTCAAAGCCAAATACAAACGCCTTATCGCTGAAAAGGACGCGCTGTATACCAAGTATGGCAAGCTCAAAAAGCAGCTCCAGGAGTATGATGCCGTTAAATAGAATATCGACAGCGTTTTGCACCATGTCTGTGGGCGCGAACAGGAAAAGCGTTGTAACTACACTGACAATCACACATTATTTATAAAGAATTTGATGTGTAATTGTCGTTATCTTATCGACAATGACACATTATCTCTCTATAATATAATGTGTAGTAGTCGAAAGTGAGGTGGCAGCTATGGCCGACAAAGAAAAAATCAAAGAACTATTGGAAGCGTCGCCGGACGGAACGATTACCGCAGAACAGGTGACAGCCGCAGGGCTGCACCGCAGCATTTTACAGGATCTTGTAGAGAACGGGGAGCTTTACCGTTTTGGGCGCGGCCTGTATGTGCGCAGCAACGTATGGGAAGATGATTTTTACCTGTTGCAGCGCAAGTACGGGCGTGGGATATACTCACACGATACCGCGCTGTATCTGCTGGGCTATTCTGATCGTACCCCGGCGAAGTACACCATGACATTTCCCAAAGGTTATAATTCGCCGTCGTTGAAACAGGAAAGCATCAACATTAAGCGAGTTGTGCCGGAGAACTATTCTTTTGGTGTGATTGAACTGAAATCCCCCTGCGGTAATCCCATCCGTGTCTATGACCTTGAAAGGACGCTGTGTGACATTCTGCGCGGTAGCGGCAGCGATATTCAGATCGTAGGTGCGGCAATGAAAAAGTACGCGACTTCCAAAGAAAAAGACATACACAAACTGATGCAGTACGCAGATCAGCTTCGTGTGAAGCCCAAAGTGCTGCGCTATATGGAGGTATTATTATGATTACAAAGAATCCGATGCAGCTCAAAACCTTTATCAAAAAGAAAGCTGCGGAAAAGAATATCTCTGCTCAGCTCGTCATGCAGAACTATATGCTGGAAAGACTTCTGGAACGAATTTCGCTGTCAAAGTACAAGCACAATTTCATACTCAAAGGTGGTTTCCTCATTTCCGCAATCGTCGGTCTGGACACAAGGGCGACAATGGATTTAGATACTACGATCAAAGGCTTTACGCTGACGCATGAATCCATCCAAGAGATATTCGGAGAAATCTGCGCCGTGGAAATTGCCGACGATGTGAAGTTTGAGCTGGTGGACATTTCGGACATCCGTGAGCGTGACGATTATCCGGGCATCCGCGTTGCTCTGAAAGCGAACTACCCGCCGATCAGCGTACCCTTGACCGTGGATGTGACTACTGGGGATATTATCACGCCAAGGGAGATCGAATATACCTTTTCTCTGCTGTTTGATGACCACACAATCAGCATCCTTGCCTATAATCTTGAAACGGTGTTGGCAGAGAAGATCGAAACTGTACTGTCCCGCAGCATTGCCAATACCCGTCCGAGAGATTTTTACGACATACATATTCTACACGCCCTACGCGGCGCAGAATGCAATGCAAAGACGCTGCTGCAAGCTCTAAAACGGACAGCGGACAAGCGAGGGAGCCGCAAAGTGCTGGAAGTCTACCCGGACATTATCGCGGAGATCCGCGCAAGCGAACAGCTCCGGGGCTTCTGGAAAAAGTATCAGCGTGATTTTGACTATGCAAAAGATATTTCCTTTGACGATGCCTGCGATACTGTCCGGTGCATTATGGACAGTCTGTATTTCAAAGCACAGGACAGCTATGTATAACGCCAGTCTGTCACCGTTTAGAGTGCCATTTCCCAGCTTGTAGCAAGGCTTCCCAGCGTGGAAAAATAGCTTGCTTGTATGTTTTTCTTGCCGGAATGAAATATTAAGGTTAAAAGCGTGACATAAGAAAAGCGCCCGTATCGGCATTGCTGCTGATATGGGTGCGGGTAACACATTGATAGTTAACCTTTTTGGGTTTGGGAAGAAAAACGCCGTAGACTTTTTCAAAATCTATAGCGTCGGCGTATGCGAAAAGGGATGCTGCCTTGCGGTAACATCCCTTTTGTCGCTTGGTTATTCAGTTTTTGAGCTAACCTGTTTGCCCTCTGTCCTTAAAAGCGTTGATTTACTGGTTTTTTGCTTGTTTTCTTATGTCGACACTCTTAATAGAGAGTCATTTTTTGTGATGTCATGTTTAAAGGTCTTATGCATTTTTAGTAACGATCTTATAGTAAGTCCTGCTAGTAAGGATATAGACGACGACATAGAAGATGATAAAAGCGACAAGCGAGATGATCATCGTATATCGATATGTATCCGTCGGAAGTTGACTCAAAGCAACGAGTAGACTATTTACCATCTTGTATGATCCCAAAAGATGGATGATCGCGACGACAAGCGGCATGAAGAAGACGAAGATGACTTGAGAATCGATCGTGCGTCTGATCTCTTTATCGCTGAGCCCGACTTTGCTCATGATCTCATAGCGTCCTTTGTCTTCATCCCCCTCTGATATCTGTTTATAGTACATGATGAGCACGATACTCAACATGAACGTCAGACCTAAGAAGATACCTAAGAAAAGGAAAGATGCATACATACCGCGCAAGATCTGGTCAAACTCACCTTTATTGGAGATAGACATTGCATAATCGCTATATGCCTCTTTTAGATCGTCGAACATCTGAAATCGATCATTAGAGATATCTAGACGATCTTTAAAATCAAAGTAGTAATTGCGCCACATGTCTGTGATCTTAGACACATCCGCATCATTCATGATGATCACTATCTCTCCATTTTGGTTGACTGAATTCGTATCGGGTAAGCCAGCGATATTGCCGCGATACACTTCTTTGATCTTATAGTCTTCGCCTTTGATCGAAAGATAGCTATGATCATAAGTGTACGATTCAGTGCTGAGAGCTATCTCATTTGCGCCAAGATCTAATTGCTCATCCGTCAGATATGTGTAGTCACTTGCTTTGATGATCGTAAAGACTTGCGAACTATTGTATATCGAATCATGGACCTCAAGTGTGTCATCGACTATCGTGCCATAGATCTCACCACTATCGAATACCGACATGTCTAAAGCACTGTTATCGATCTTTGAAAGTGAGTCGTCGATGATCTTGATGACTCTTTCATCCTCGCTCTCATCTAATCCTTGGATCTCGATCAGCATATCTCTAGGAAATAGACGTTCGATCGTTGACTCCATCGAAAACCACATACTGGTCGTCGAAGCCGTCATGACAAGGATCATCGTTGCCATGATGCATATCGAAGCTAGTCCTGCTGCATTCTTCTTCATGCGGAAGATGAGATGGGAGATCGTGATAAAATGCCTTGTCTTATAGTAGTAGTTCTTACGGCTTTTAAGAAACTTCAAAAGAGCGATGCTGCCTGATGTAAATAGTAAGTAGGTACCGATGATGACACAAAAGACAGCTGGAAAGAAGAAAGCCAGAGACTCCATAGCACCACTTGTAGCATTAGCCAGATAATAACCAAACCCCATAAAGATGATACCGATCAAAGTGATGAGCCATTTCGCTTTTGGTTCTTTTTCTGCTACTTCTTTTGATCTAAGCAATCTGATCGGATCATTCCTTATGACTGTGATAGCACTATAGATGAATAGAGCTAAGAAAATGCCAAAGAACCATATTGCATTTGCAGTGATGACTTTAAAGTTGATCGTAAAACCAAAGATGACTTCAACATCGATAAAACGCAATATCAATAAGAAAGCTAACTTCTCAAGCAAGATCCCAAGTGCTGTACCAAAGATCAGTGCTATAAGAAAAACGATCGCTGTCTCAAAGAAGACGACTTTCACAAGATCGATCTTCGATAGCCCTAAAATATTATAAAGACCTAATTGACTGCGTCTTTTCTTAGAGATGAAGCTATTCGTATAGAAAAAGAAGATGATCGCAAAGAAATAGATGATGAAGGTCCCCATCATCAGAAACATCGATACATAAGATCCGGCATATGTCTCAAGTAAAGACTCATTATTAGCCAATGAATTGACGATATAAGCTAAAGCGATGATACCGGTCGCTGATAAGATGAAAGGTAGATAGAGACGCTTACTTTTAAGGATATCATCTTTAGCGAGCCTAATTGTCAAAGCTTTCATCTTCTATCACTTCCTTTAAGTAAGAAAGTCAATGTATCAGAGATCTTGATAAAGAAGTCTTCGTAACTTAGATCACCTTTATATAGTTCATGGAAGATCTTACCATCTTTGATGAAGAGGACTCTTGATGCAAAGCTAGCAGCTTTGACAGAGTGTGTGACCATGAGGATGGTCTGACCAGCCTTATTGATCTTTTCAAAGATCGAAAGCAATTCATCGCTCGACTTAGAATCGAGCGCTCCTGTCGGCTCATCTGCTAGAATGATCTTTGGTTCATTGATCAAAGCTCTGGCCACAGCGACACGCTGCCTTTGACCACCAGATATCTCATAAGGATACTTCTTGAGCAATTCTTTTATACCCAAAGCTTCTGCGATAGGTCCTAAACGTGCCATCATATCTTTATAGTGATAGTTAGCTAACACTAGTGGCAATAAGATATTGTCTTCATTAGAGAAATTGCTGAGTAGGTCGAACTCTTGAAAGACGAAACCTAAGTTATTGCGCCTAAAGATCGTAATATCTTTATCTTTGATCGCACTGAGGTTTTGACCTTTAAGATAGACAGCTCCATCTGTTGGACGATCTAATGCTGCTAAGATATTGAGAAGAGTAGTCTTACCGCTTCCTGATTCACCCATGATGGCCACAAACTCCCCTTCTTTGACTTTGAAAGTCACGCCATCTAAAGCTGTAGTCTTGCTTGTGAGACGTGAGGCATAGACCTTACGTACATCTCTTACATCTAATAGTTCCATGTTTTATCCTCCTACAGCTATATTCTAAGATCCAAAGAAAAAAGAATCTCGCTATCTATCTTACACTTGAAGCTTCATTCTTACAGTTTCGTAAGTTATTCAAAAGTCTTGCTCTTATTGTTGAAAGTAAGTGTGACGATGGTCCCCTCATCAAGCTTTGAATCGATAGTGATCTTGATACCAAGGATATCGCAAAGCTTTTTAGTAAGGTATAGACCAATGCCACTAGCTCTTTTATCTTCTCTTCCAACAGTACCACTATAGCCTTTTTCAAAGACGAGAGGCAGATCTTCTTTGCGTATCCCTATCCCATCATCGGCGATCATCAGTCTTTCATCACGATAACTGATCTTGATATGTCCGCCACTATTTGTATATTTTAGGGCATTAGAGATGATCTGTGAAATGATGAAAGCTAGCCATTTCTCATCAGAGAGCACATAGACATCGATACCATCATAGCTCACTTCGATCTTCTTATAGATGAAGATCGTTGAATGATAACGTATCTCCTCTTTGATCACTTTAGCCAAAGAGACTTTTTCAAAGACATAATCTTTACTGTCTTCATTTAACTTAAGGTAAGTCATGACCATCTCGACATAGCTCTCGATCTTGAGGACTTCGATCTTGATCTTAGTGTCGTTGCTTTGAGCCAATAATAGTTTCAATGCTGCTATAGGTGTCTTGATCTGATGGGCCCAAAGGGTGTAATAATCGATCATCTCCCGATACATAGATGATCTTTCATCGCGATCTTCTTTGACTAGATCTTTAAGATCTTCAATGATCGCAAGATAGAGATCATCGATCTTTGATGGATCATCGATCATCATATCTTCAAGCATGATCTTCTCTTTTGCTTCTTTTAGTATACTGATCTTCGTTTTGAACTTTTGGTATGAAAAGAAAAGATAGATAAGAAAAAAGACTAAAGCTAAAGTATCGACATACAAAAAGACTTCGATATTACTATCGTAGAGAAATAAGCCACTATCAAAGATGGCAAGAAGCCCTAAAAATAAGCAGATAGTACCTTTTTTATGCCTTATATAATCAAGAAAGTCTCTCATCTTTGACGATATAGCCCTGCCCTTTCTTCGTCTCGATAAGATCTAAGATCCCGACATCCTCCAACTTGCGTCTGAGTCTTGTCATATTGACAGTCAAAGTATTGTCATCGATAAACTCGCTTGTCTCCCAAAGCTTCTCCATGAGTTCATCACGTGTCACGACATTATTGAGCCGATCAAAGAGCGTATGTAAGATACGGTATTCGTTCTTAGTGAGTTCTACCGTCTGATCGTTATATAAAAGTGTCTGATCATTAAGACGTAAGATGACGCCTTTGACTTCGATGAAACTTTGGTCAGTCCGGTAGTCATAAGCACGTCTCAGTAAAGCTTGTACTTTAGCTACTAGCACATCAAGATCGAAGGGTTTTGAGATGAAATCATCGCCACCCATATTCATCGCCATGATGATATTCATGTTGTCGGAAATAGAAGAGATGTAAAGAACAGGAACTTTTGATACTTTTCTGATCTTTTCACACCAATGATGACCATCATAAAAAGGTAAGTTGATATCGAGTATCACTAGCTGTGGATCATACTCGATGAATTCGTGGTCTACAGCTTTGAAGTCTCTGATCTTCCTTACATCAAAAGCCCATTTACCTAATTTAGAAGCTATCGCATCTGCGATCACTTCATCGTCTTCAACGATCATGATGCGGTATTGCATTTGCGACTCTCATTATAAAAATAATCGATGACTCGACGTCTAGTGATGATGCCCATAAAGACATCACGATCATCGACGACCGGCACAAAATTTTGATTCATGATCAGTTGTAGTAGATCATCGATCTCTGCGCTTACTTTAACTGGACGATAGCGATCTTTATCGATGATATCGACCACTTTTTCCTTTTCTAATTCATAGATGTTCCATGTATTCTCGTCGATAAGATGCCATAAAAAATCACCTTCAGAAACAGTACCGACATAGGAGCCGTCTTTCTTAGAGATGATAGGAATAGCTGTATAACCTTTTACTCTGATCTTCTCGATAGCTTGACGCACAGTGTCATCATCTTCAAGATATTGCAGTTTGACTTTTGGAGTCAGAAAGAATAATATGTTCATCTTTTTGTACCTCGCTATGATTATAGACCAAAACTATGTACACTTTATGAAAGGTATCTTTTAAGATAGCCAGCTACGAGCTCAGATGCTGAAAGATCTGGTGTCTTGATGCCTGCCATCTTCATCGCTTCTAGTTGTTTTGGTGTATGTTTGATGAAAGGATAAAGACCAAAGACAAACGCTAAAAAATAGATCGTACCACCTTTATCATCAAAGACTTTGGCGAAGATCTCTTCAAGTACCTCCACCATTTCTGCATAGACACTTTTTAGTGTGACTAAACGTTCGATGCGACTATTCTTTTCGATCTCTGAGAGATCTTTATTGACAAGACGAAGTAGGGTCATATGTAAACTAAAGGCAAGAGCGATATGGTCGACTACTTCTTTTTTATCATCAGTCTTGATGGCCTTCAGATCTTTTGTGATATCGATAAACCCTTCAATAAGTATCTCCAGCAAGATCTCATCTTTACAGATGAAATAGTCATAGATGGCTGGCCTTGAAAGGCGGGTCTTCGTGCTGATCTCTTTGATCGTCACATCATAAAAATCTTTCTTCTCATAGATAGACTTGCAGACATCGACGATCTCTTTCTTTACTTCTTCAGCATAGCCAGCTCTTGTGCGCATGATCTCTTCCTTCAGCTCATTATAACACACTCATCTTATCCGTCGATCAAAATGACAAAGCTTTCAAACGACAAAAGCTGGTCCATAAACTAATAAAGAATAGATCATGATACTTACGTCAAACACATATCCAAAACTATAGATCATTGCCAGGGCAAAGTGGCTCTTATTCATCTATATAAGAAAAGCTGGGGATCATCCCAGCCCTTCTTTAAAGCTGATGCATGAAGTTTTGAACTTCAGCGTAGCTTGCTAGTTTTGTGATCTTGTCATCTTTCTTTAAGATGACAGTTGGTGCAGCCATGACATCATACTCAGCAACGAGATCTTGGTTAGTTGCAGCATCGATCTCTGTATAACTGATACCTTTCTCATCAAGCATCTTCTCTGTCATCTTGCAATTAGGACAAGTCTTGGTCGTGAAGACTAAGACTTCACCAAGATCATCTTTTGAAAAAGTCAGTTGTTCAGAAAGAGACCTATCTTCATCGAACTTGTTTTCCACGATCTTCTCTTTACCATGTAAGAAAGAGCTTTCTAGATCATATTCTTTACGATCGATGAATTCCTTAGCTTTACCATCGTTCCAATTTTGGACCGGACGATAGTAACCAGTGATCCTTGACCAGACTTCCGTCGTCTTGCCACAGATCGGACATGTATACTCTTCACCTTTGATATATCCATGTTCAGGACAGATCGAATAAGTTGGCGAGATCGTATAGTATGGAAGACGATAGTTGTCCGAGATCTTCTTGACTAGAGTCGCTGCCGCTTTCCAATCAGGTAATTTCTCACCTAGATATGTATGGAAGACGGTTCCTGATGTATAGAGCGTCTGTAATTCATCTTGAACATCTAAGGCTGCAAAGACGTCATCTGTACTTCCTACAGGTAGATGTGAGCTATTTGTATAATATGGTGTCTCACCTTTCTTTGAAGCCGTGATGATGTCTGGATACTTCTCGACATCATGTTTAGCTAGACGATACGATGTACTTTCAGCTGGAGTCGCTTCAAGATTGTATAGATCGTGATACTCCTCTTGATAGATGACGAGCCTTTCACGCATGTGATTGA
Organism: uncultured Erysipelotrichaceae bacterium; assembly: GCA_944326055.1. Taxonomy (GTDB): domain Bacteria; phylum Bacillota_I; class Bacilli_A; order Erysipelotrichales; family Erysipelotrichaceae; genus JAHHTG01. The sequence goes on along the minus strand of CALVCT010000068.1, from coordinate 2,634 downwards.
GAACGTCAACAGCGAACTTTTGTGCTTCTTTATGTGTCAAGTCTTTATGGAGCCACTTCGCATTGAGAGCTGTCTCATTCATACCGACAAGACCGATAGTCGAGAAGTGATTATTGAAAGTACCTAAATAACGTTTTGTATATGGATACAAGCCAGCTTCCAAAAGCTTTGTAATGACTTCACGCTTGACCTTGAGCGATCTAGCGCTAATATCCATGATGTGATCTAATCTATCATAGAAATCCTTCTCATCTTTTGCAAGATAGGCGATACGTGGTAAGTTGACAGTGACGACACCAACAGAACCTGTACTCTCGCCACTACCGAAGAATCCACCACTCTTCTTTCTAAGCTCTCTAAGATCAAGTCGTAAACGGCAGCACATCGATCTGATATCGCTTGGCTTCATATCAGAATTGACATAGTTTGAGAAATAAGGTGTACCATATTTCGCTGTAAGTTCAAATAAGAGTTTATTATTCTCAGTCTCAGACCAGTCAAAATCTCTTGTGATCGAATATGTTGGGATAGGATATTGGAAGCCTCTGCCATCAGCATCTCCTTCTAGCATGACCTCGATGAAAGCCTTATTGATCATATCCATCTCTTTTTTACAATCTTTATACTTGAAATCGACTTCTTTACCACCAACGATGCAATATTGTTCAGCAAGATCATCTGGTACCGTCCAATCAAGAGTGATATTAGAGAATGGTGCTTGGGTGCCCCAACGTGATGGTGTATTGACACCATACACAAAAGACTCGATGCAGTGTTTGACTGTGTCATAATCCAAGTTATCGATCTTAACAAATGGTGCTAAGTAAGTATCAAACGATGAGAAAGCTTGAGCACCTGCCCATTCATTCTGCATGATGCCTAAGAAGTTGACCATCTGATTACATAGAGCACTCAGATGTCTTGCAGGCTTTGATGTGATCTTGCCTTTAACGCCACCTAGACCTTCTTGGATGAGTTGTTTTAGGGACCAGCCAGCACAATAGCCTGTCAACATACTAAGGTCATGAAGATGGATATCGCCTGAGCGGTGGGCATTAGCGATCTCTTCATCATAGATCTCACTCAACCAATAGTTCGCTGTGATAGCGCCACTATTTGATAAGATCAAGCCGCCGACTGAGTAAGTGACAGTCGAGTTCTCTTTAACACGCCAGTCACTGACATTGAGATATTGGTCAACGAGTTTTTTATAGTCAAGCATCGTCTCACTGACGTTTCTTACTTTCTCGCGTTGTTTACGATACAAGATATAAGCCTTAGCGACATCAGCATATCCTGCATTTGACAATACTTCCTCTACGCTGTCCTGGATGTCCTCGACAGAGACCTTTTCATCCTTGATCTTTGGCTCAAAATTGCTTGTAACGCTTAGCGCTAGCATATTGATGACAGTTGGGTGATATTGTTTCTCGCATGCCACGAATGCTTTTTCGATCGCTGCAGCGATCTTGTCGATATCGAAATCGACGGTCTTTCCATTTCTCTTGATAACCTGATACATAACTGCTCTCCTTATTCCATTCCTCTGATATCTGTATTTGGTACATATGTGCGTAAGATGTCGCGCATCTCATACATCATTTCTTTGTCTACCTGATGCAGACCTTGCATGATACATGTAGGTCCATCCTCAAAATTTTGCAAATAGAGGCGCTTAGCACCTTTCAACCATTCTCCGAGTTCTCTTATCCTATCCAGATCATGGAACTCTCTTACGATCGTCGTCCTAAATTCATAGTCGACTCGTCCTTCCTTCAATAAGTCGACACTCTTTTCGATATTTGTAAGGTCATACTCTTTAAGACCTATCGTCATAGCATATGCCTCTTTCGCATTCTTGACGTCCATCGCCACATGATCGATGATGCCCTCATCGATGAGGTCCTTAAGCTCCTCATAGAAGGAACCATTAGTATCGAGCTTGACTTTGAGTCCTAGCTCTTTGACTTTGATGATGAAGGACTTGAGTCCTTTGTGTATCAGTGGCTCACCACCACTGATACAGATGCCATCTAAGATCTTTGAACGCTCTTTTAGATAACTCAAGATCTCATCCTTATCAAGTTCTGTATTACCTTCATCTAAAAATACAAGGGACCGATTTTGGCAAAATGGACAGCGGAAGTTACAACCACCAGTAAACAGTGTCGACGCGACATTGCCTGGATAATCAAGCAAAGTAACTTTTTGAAGTCCAAAGAACTTCACATCTGCTTCGCTCTCCTCTTTTTTATCGTACTCTTTTGCCCTGGCCATGATCTTCGCTGAGACACGTAGATATTCATCAAGCTCTGTATCATCGACATCTTGTAATAGATAGTCCCACCAAGCTTGTTTTTGCAGATAGATATCAGTCATGATCTCATGAGCTTTCGCGGTCGTATAGAGCTTCTTTTGTCTTTTGTCTTCAGTCGATATTCGAACTTCGACAAGACCCTGCTCTTGGAGCTTTTGGATGGACTTTGTGATCGTTCCTTTATCAAAGCTACCACTGATAGCTACCTCATTCATCGTGATCCCTTCATCTTCATAGATGATGGTCAGAAAGAGTGCCGAGGCATAGCCAAGACCGTATCTTTCAAAGATCCTGTCAAAATGTTTTTGGCTCGACCT
>CALVCT010000067.1 GCA_944326055.1 uncultured Erysipelotrichaceae bacterium | reverse complement strand
GTCACACCTGGTCCCATCTCGAACCCAGAAGTTAAGCACTCGCACGGCGAAGATAGCCTATGGTGAAATTAGCACGCCGCCGGTCTTATAGCTCCCTAAGGGAGCTTTTTCTTTTAGATCGATATATCAAATGTGCTTTAGATATATAAACATATAGCCAATCAAAGAAAGGACTTTCATAACACCTTGGCAAATGATTTAGCAGACGTAGCGATGAGAAAAATATTGCAGAAAGAGTAGTGTATTGTTCTAAGTAAACATTTTAATGAAGATGAGATGAACGCTCGTCTTGTTGATCTGCTTTCTCAAAAGGTTACCAGAAACGCTCCTTGCGATCTTGATCGTTGCGAGCGGTGTTATCTCAAAGAGATCTGCCAGTATGATGACATCGATACTAAGATCGATCCTATCGTCGACTTCAAGCAATGTTCTGTGACCTTCACACCAACCGAAGACCAAAAGAAAGTCATCGACTTTAATGAGGGAGAAGCGCGGGTCATCGCCGTTGCCGGATCAGGAAAAACATCAGTCTTAGTCAATAGGATGCTGAAATTAGCACGCGAAGGGCACCCATCAAGGATCCTTGCGATCACCTTTACAGAAAAAGGTGTGTGTGAGATATGCGATAAGCTCTCTAAGTTTATGCACGAGGATGACAATTTTGCAATCGATTCATTCAAGATCGCTACCTTCAATGGTTTCTGTTATGACTTTGTCAGAAGAAATTATAAGGCTTGCTCGTTTAGCGAACCACCTAAACTGATCGAAGAATCGGAAAAGACGAAAGTCTTAGCGAAGATCCTTGATGAAAAGCCAAAGATCTATGGTCTAAACTATATGAAACCTTATATGCAGGTCGGTAAGTACAGTAAAGGGGCGATCCCACTATTTAAAGAGATCTGTGCGATCATCAAGCGTAAAAAAGCTTCAACAGCAGAAGATATCTACAATGCGCTGGTCGATAGTGAAAACACGCAGATCCTTCATCTTTTGCCTAGCATTACAGAAAAGAACCATCTTCAAAAGATCGGTCCTATCATCGATTGCTACCATGCATATCAAGATTATTTAAAAGAAAATGATCTTGTTGAATATGATGATCAGGTCAACCTGATGCTTAAAGCTTTAGATGAAAATGATGATCTGCATAAAAAAATAAAGCGCGATGTATGATCACATTATCATCGATGAGTTTCAAGATACCAGCGAAGATCAAATGCTCCTTATCGCCAAACATCTTTATCAGAATGGCAAAGGAAAAAGTTTGATGGTCTGTGGCGACGATGCTCAATCTATCTTCTCTTTTAGAGATGTCGATGTTAAGAATATCTTAACTTTTAAGGATATTTATCCAGATGTCATCGATTTTAAGATCTTGAAAAATTTCCGCTCTACTGACGATATTCTCTATTACGCCAACAAGATATTACTTTGGAATGAGGACCGCATCAGTAAAACGCTATATTCCAATCGCTCTGGTGAAAAACCAAGGCTTTATGAAGGAACGATGGATGATATCGTGAATGAAGTAAAAACTTTGGTCGATGCCGGGGAAGATCTAAAGGATATTGCTGTTTTAAGCCGGACGAGACGCGAGTGTGTTGAACTCCACAAGCGGCTGAATGAGGCGAATATCGATAATGTTGTCGTTATTTCCAATGATGTACGAGCTGATAACCAGGTGCAAGGGATGATCGCTCTTGCTAAATTCGTTGATGATCGAAATACGGATGAACAGCGTCTGATGGAAGGAGCGATATGGTTGCGCAAGAGTAATAACAGTGAGTTCGAGAGTCAATACGCTCAAAAGGAATATATCCTCAGCAAGACGAAAGAATTGCTTGAGGAGTTTACCGACCTTAAAGTAGGGGTGGACGAGCGGATCGACGAAGTCCGATATGCATGGTTTATGGAGAAGATTAAGACCGCCTTTGAGCGCCCATCAATCGCTCTAACTACAGTCATGCATAAGATCGAAGAAAGCGAACCATCCTTTTACGATGTTTGTGACTTCTTGGGAGTGCTTGACAGGTGTAATGCGGGGATGATGGCGGAGAGCGATGATCGCATTTATAACGCAGTAACCATTAGTACTATCCACGCAGCAAAAGGACGAGAGTGGAAAAATGTTGTCGTAAACTTCTTAAAGATGAAAGGATTCAAATTTGAGAAAGAATGGAAACCTTATAAGGATACAGAACTTGGAAAATTACAAGATTACAGATACACTTACGATCCAGAAGAAATTTGTCTTGCTTTTGTCGCGATAACCCAAGCGAAAGATAAATTAGTCATAATCGGCGATGATCGTTGGATCAACGCATGCACTAGAGAAAAACTGATCATGACGGTGAAAACTGCGTGATAACAGACAATCTACCAAGAGAATAGAGAACTCAAGCAGAACGCCATCGAGATCAAACATGAAACAAAAGAAGGAGAAGATCCTTCTTTTTTGAGTGTGCCGGGCATGGCACGAATTCAGTCGGAGATAGACCGATCACAGGTAGTTACCGCCAAGTGTAGTGAACCACAAGTCGTTGACAGTGATGTCAGGGATGGAGGAAGTGGTGTAGCG
>CALVCT010000066.1 GCA_944326055.1 uncultured Erysipelotrichaceae bacterium | reverse complement strand
GGCGAGATGATGATCTTCATAGATATTGTGTCTCGATCAAGATCGCTTTTGCGCTGTCTTCACCTAAGAGATATTTGATGATCTCATAGCTGAACTCAAAAGCAGCTCCAACACCCTTGCCGGTGATGATATTTTTGGTAGAGACAGCTTTCTTGCCTGTCGATCTCAGGCCACATTCAAAACCTGGATAGACTGTGAATTCATCGTCATCCACAAAGCCAAGCTTGATAAAGATCGATGGAGCAGCACAGATCGCTGCGATAAGTCTGTCATCGTCTTTATATGTCTTCAATAGATCTGCCAGTTCTTTAGAAGTTCCTAGAGTCTCTGTACCTTTTAGACCACCTGGTAAGATCAGGGCGTCATAGGCGTCTTTAGCCATATCTTTAAAAAGTACGTCACAGGTAAATGTCAATCCGTGACTTGAAGTGACCGTCAGCTCATCTTTCATCGAAATGAGATCGACATGCATTTTTGCCCTTTTGAGCAGATCCATGACGATCAAAGCTTCACATTCTTCTAGTCCATCAGCGCAGAAGATAGCGATCTTTGCGCAGTTTGCTTCAGTAAATCTCTCGTATTTCGTCTTCATCATCTTGACCTCCTTTATGTCATTCTTTCTCAATATTTCTCTTAGTCCTTTAAGATCATCGATATCGCTGTCCTTGAGTTCATACTCTAATTCGTAGTCCACTAAACCAAGATATTCGCTCTTATCAAGGGACATGATCGCTTTAGGATAGATGATATCGCTTCTTGTGGTCGATAAGTCACCAAGGTAGCTGATATCTTCTATATCGAGATCATCAAGCAGTTCTTTGACCTTTGGATCATCGATACTATCGACTTTGAATTCATACTCTTTAACTTTATTATCTTCGTAGTGTTTAAGAGTGAAGTATTTCTCATTTTCTTTTTCTCTAATACGGATGCCCATGTCTTTGGGGGCACTATAGTAGTGATTGATCTGTCTATAAGTCCTTGTGAGATCTAAGTTATTCATCAGTCTTTCATAGGTCTTCTTGTCGAGTTTGATCTTGTATTCTTTTTCGATGTGGGGACTTTTCATACCTAACATTATAACGCTTTGTGCTAAGATATAGATATGAAAAGATGGAACATGCTTTATGACAATTGTCGTTTACCGATCAGGATCTTGTGCTTTGCCTTTGTCCTTATCGCTATCGGATATCTCATTCAAAACGACAACGTCAATATCTTTTATACGATATCTAATAGTTATATTCGTCTACTAGGACAGGTATCTTACCGTATCGGACATTTCTTAGTCATTAATATGCCATTGATCTTCTTGGTGAACCTTGTCGCAAAAAGAGCCAATAGTGGTATGCCAGTACTTTTAGCGATCATTGGTTATGTGACTTTCTTGGTCATGACGATGTTCTTTAATGATCATAGTCTTGTCTCACAAGCTTATACTAATGCGATGGGCTTGTCGTATACGACAAATGCCGATACCTACTATCCACTACAGACAGGTATGATAGGTTCATTTGCAGTCGCACTCATCACTCGTTATAGTTATCTACAATCACGCAAGAAGAGCATCTATTCTTTCTTCGGCTTTCTCAATGAAGATACAAGAGCGATCTTATATGAGTTAGTGCTCTGTGGGATCCTTGGTTTTCTTACTTGTCTTATCTGGCCGTTTTTTATTACCATCATTTCAGATCTTGTAACTTGGATAGCAGAGGATATCTCAGATCCTTATCGTCTTTCAGCTTATGGTCTTTTAGATCGCGGCTTATCGATCCTCGGTCTTAATAACCTTATCCGTTATCCTTTCTGGTATACAGCAAGTGGTGGCACATATGCAGCGATCAGCGGTACGACTGTCTTGGGTGATGTCTCGATCTGGTCTTATATGCCTGAAGCGATGTTGACATATAGTGGTGCTGGGCGTTTCATCACACCATATTATGTCATCAATATGTTCGCTCTGCCTGGTATGTATCTTGGTATGTACTTCACGATCTCAGATAAGAAAGAGCGTCACCGTCACTTACTTTTTTTGATCGGTGCTATCTTCATGTCAGTGTTGTGTGGTAATCCATTACCACTGGAGTTATTACTATTAGTGACTTCACCACTACTTTTGATCGCTCATCTTGTCCTTAGTGCATCGCTATTTGGCATCCTCTTTTTGAATAGTGCTTTCATGGGATTCAGTTATAGTAGTTCAGTAATCAGTGCGATGCCAGGATCTTTTGTGGACTACATCATCAATATCCGTATTCCTGAATACTTTCATGCTTCTTTGGTCATCTTGATGGTCGGTATCATCTTTTTCATCATCTATCTTTTGATGACTATCATCTACTATCGTTACCTCGCTTTCGATCTTGTTGGGTCTGATCGCTCAAAGATCATCATCAGTCGACTCTTTGATGCGGTCGGAGGCACAGATAATATCAAGTCTGTTTCCAATTCATTATTCAATGTGACTATCGATCTAGAAGATACCGAAAAGATCTCTTATGATGAGATCAAGAAAGTCGGTGCTAAGAATATCACAGAGACAAAGAGCTCCCTTATCTTGGATTTTGGTTCAGCTAGTGCAGTTCTCAAGCGTAATATCTTAAAGATGCTCAAAAAGATGCGTCGCGGAAGCGAAAATTATTGAAAAGACAATACTTTTTGACTAAAATGATTGAGCACACCTTTTGTTATAGGTAGCCCCGGAAACTACATATAGAAAAGAGGTACACAAAACATGCGTCAAACAACGATGCTAAAGCCTGCAGAGGTAAAAAAAGCGTGGTATGTGATCGATGCTGAAGGACAGAACTTAGGTCGCCTTGCGACTCAAGCTGCTACCGTTCTTCGTGGCAAACACAAACCTACATTCACACCAAACGTCGATTGTGGTGACTATGTCATCATCGTCAATGCTTCAAAAGTCGTCTATACAGGTGATCAAGAAGAGAAGAAGTTCTACTACAATCACTCAATGTATCCAGGAGGCTTGAGAAAGAGAAGTATCGGTCTTATGAAGAGAGAATATCCTGTCGAACTAGTCGAGAAGGCTGTCAAAGGTATGCTCCCACACAACAAGTTAGGTGATAAGATCCGCACACACTTATTCGTTTATGAGGGAAGCGAACACCCACATGCAGCTCAGAAACCTGTCGAGCTGAAGGTAAGCAAGTAGGAGGATCTAGAAAATGGCTAAGAAAAAGACAAATATCACATATCTTGGAACAGGTAGACGTAAGTCATCAGTAGCTAGAGTATATCTTACTCCTGGTACTGGTAATATCACTGTTGGTGATAAGACTCTAGAAGAGTACTTACCTCAAGAAGTATTGAGAATGGTCGTCAAATCTCCACTTGTCTTGACTAATACTCAAGATGCATTCGATGTCTACATCAATGTCTATGGTGGCGGCTTTACTGGTCAAGCTGGTGCAATGCGTCATGGTATCGCAAGAGCACTGTTAGAGGCTGGTGAAGACTATCGTCCAACACTCAAAGCTGCAGGATTCCTAACACGTGATGCACGTGCTAAAGAACGTAAGAAATACGGTCTTAAGGGTGCAAGAAGAGCACCACAGTTCTCTAAACGTTAATCAAATTTACGAAAGAGACTACAAGAGATCATCCATATTTGGATGGTCTTTTTTGTTTATATAAAGAAAAAGCTAATCAATTTGATTAGCTTAGTACTGTTATATAAATCGGAGTTTACTTAATTAGCTTGTATATTGAAATTACGATCAAAATTGAACCGATGATATAGGCTGGCCAATAGACAAACGAATATAAGACCAGCCAATCACTCAACATCCATGACGAAGAATTTATCATCTCGTAAGCAAAACCAATGAATGGAGCAGCAAACGGAATAACTCCAATAGTTAATAAAAATCCCTAAAGACTTTTGTTTTTCATATTTCCACACTCCTTCGTCAAATTTAATTTTATTTAATTGTTCCAAATAATGGAATTAACTTACTGTTCATCCTGGCCAAAACGATGTCGCTTTAGATTTAAAACAAACGAGATATTCCAGAGTACAGCGTTGAGAATACTAAGGCCAATCCTCCAGACAGAATTGTTACGTGGTGGATATACAACATCGTCAATTGTCCTAATGGTCCAAAGTAAGGCATTAAATCCAAATAAAGATACAACGAAATAATTTGACTTCTTCATGCAATCACCATCTATGTCAATTCTTATTTATCTAATAGCCATCTAGCAATATCGATAATTCTAATTCCATCGCTTTGGGTTTCATCATGCTTTGTTCTTGCAATAATCATTTTGGGGTATGCATCATTGATGGATAATAGAGGTGATAGTT
>CALVCT010000065.1 GCA_944326055.1 uncultured Erysipelotrichaceae bacterium | reverse complement strand
ATTTTACTGGAATTTAGGCTTCGGGTACTAATCACCCGGGCCTCTTTTTTTATTTATCGATCAAAACCAACAAAAAAGAGGGTTTCTAAACCCAGATTTTCATCTAGGGTTTTGAAACACCCCCTTTTTTTAAAATGTATTTGACACACGTGGCTAACTGTGCAATAATCCACTCGTAAAAATTATATAGAGGTAGCGATGCAGATGAGTAATACAGGGAGCTGGCAAGCTGAGAACTGTATGAAAGGTAATCATCGCCGAACATATAGGCAGGCATGACCTATATGTGGGGTCATAGGAAATACTTATGACACTCCTACTATCGTAGAGGCGCTATAACCATACTCTTTAAAGAAGTCATATGTGTTATAGCATATGATTTTTACTTTAAGGAGGAAAAGAAATGAAAAAGATCATCAGTATCATCATGTGTGCCCTTATGCTGAGTGCTTGTGGCACAGAAAGTACAACTAATGAAGATGACGGCGTCTTCACTGTCGGTATGGAATGTGCATATGCACCATTTAACTATCAAGTATCAGAGATGACTGATACATCCGTTGAGATCGAAGGAGGCTATTGTGATGGCTATGATGTCATGATCTCTCAAAGGATAGCTGATGCCTTAGGCCAAGAGCTAGAAGTTAGAAGAATAGCTTGGAATGGTCTTGGTGTCGCTTTAGATGAAGGTGAGATCGATGCGATCATCGCTGGTATGACGGCTGATGAAGAAAGAGAAGAAGGCATCGACTTCACATCACCATATTATGATTCTCATGGCATGATCATGATCGTTAGAGCAGATTCTGAGGAAGCTAGCTATACAGATATCCAAGATTTCAGTGGCAAACGCGTCGTCGGTCAGATGAATACGAACTACGATTCTGTCATCGATCAGATCGAAGGCGTCATCCATGAGACTGCCAGATCGACATACCCTGAAATGGTCTTAGCTCTACAGACTGGTGATGTGGATGGTATCACAGCTGAAGTAGCGGTCGCTGAAGGGATCGTCAGTGCTAATCCTGACCTCACATACATCACATTTGAAGAAGGTCATGGTTTCGAAGCTGATACGACAGTCTCCATCGGACTTAAAGAAGGAAGTCGTGGCACTGAGATGTTTGAAGCGATCGAAGAAGCATTAGCGGCGATCGATGAAGATACACGTGCCGAACTGATGGCTCAAGCTACAGAAAACCAACCAGTAGGAGAATAAGATGAATATCGATCTTGTCAGATCCTTTGAGATCTTCATCGAGAACTTCGATAGCTTCATGTATGGCGTCATGATGACAGTTCTCTTTGCGATCGTCGGCACTGTCTTTGGACTTATCATCGGACTTCTCGTCAGCGGCATTAGAGCGATCAAGATCGAAAAGACGGACAGCGAACCAGTCAAAGTGATCAAGAAGATCGCTGAACTCATCATCCGCTTTTATATCTTCGTCTTCCGTGGTACACCAATGATGGTCCAGGCCATCTTCTTCTACTATTTCTTTAGAGATATCTTCCATTGGACGCACTTAGAAGCTGGCTTGGTGATCATTGCGATCAATACCGGTGCTTATATGGCTGAGATCATACGTTCAGGTATTGGAGCGATCGACAAAGGACAAAAAGAAGCGAGTCGCTCACTTGGGCTCAGTAATGTCCAGACCTTGCTTTATATCATCTTGCCACAGGCGATAAGAAACAGCTTCCCTTCTATCGGTAATCAGCTGATCGTCAATATCAAAGACAGTTCGATGCTCAATGTTCTGCCTATTACAGAGCTCTTCTTCCAGACGACTTCGATCGCTGGCAGTAATATGCAGTTTATCGAAACATATTTGATTACAGCACTCTTATATCTACTACTGACGTCATTAGCTTCTTTAGCTCTTAATCTTTTTGAAAGAAAGATGGGCTTAGCTAAGGCACATGTCGAAATGTGCTCGTGAGGTAACTATGCAAGAAATGATAAAGATAGAAGGACTCAAGAAAGGTTTCGAGGGACAACACGTCCTAAAAGGTATCGATCTAAAATTGTACAAAGGTGAAGTCATGACTATCATCGGTAGCAGTGGGTCAGGTAAATCGACGCTCCTTCGTTGTGTGAACTTACTTGAATACCCCGACAGTGGCCATATCTATTTCAAAGACCAAGATATCTTAGCTAAAGGCTTCGATGTGAATTCATATCGCAGTCATGTCAATATGGTCTTTCAAAGCTTCAATCTCTTCAATAACTATGATGTCTTAGGCAACCTGACCTTAGGTCAGATCAAAGTTCTTAAAAGATCAAAAGATGAAGCAAAGGAAATAGCTATCCACAACCTCAAACGCGTCGGTATGCAAGACTTTATGCACGCTGATGTCCGTAAGCTCTCTGGTGGTCAAAAACAGCGCGTCGCCATCGCTAGAGCCCTTTCGATGTCGCCTGAGATCATCCTCTTTGATGAACCGACCAGCGCACTTGATCCAGAGATGGTCAATGAAGTCTTACGTGTCATCAAAGATCTGGCAGACGATGGTCTAACGATGATGATCGTCACACATGAGATGCGCTTTGCGAAAGATGTCTCACATAAAGTAGCTTTCATGAGTGAAGGCGTGATCAGTGAATTTGGTACAGCCAGTGAGATCTTCGAACACCCTAAAAAAGAAAGGACTCGCCAATTCCTAGCGAGCCTTAATATCTAAGTCAGAGCGATCTGACTTTTTATTTCTTTTCTTTTAATAGATCTCTAATCTCTTCTAAGACGACGACATCTGCCGCTTTAGCAGGTGGAGCAGCCTCTTGCGCTTTCTTGTGCATCAAAGTATTGACAGACTTCATAAGGATAAAGACACAAAAAGCCACTAGTAAGAAACTGATCACGGCATTGATGAAATTGCCGATCATGATCTGGGCGCCACCTATGCCGAAAGACAGTGATGAGAAATCGATGCCACCAGTTATGACACCGATAACAGGTGTAAACACATCATTGACTAGGCTATTGACGATCGAAGTGAAAGCACCACCGATGATGATACCTACTGCCATATCTAGGACATTGCCACGCATAGCGAAGGTCTTGAACTCTTGTAAGAATCTTTTCATAAATATCTTCCCTTCAAAAAAAGCCCATATCGGGCTTATATTACTACATGGTGGAGCATAGCGGGATCGAACCGCTGACCTCCTGCGTGCAAAGCAGGCGCTCTCCCAGCTGAGCTAATGCCCCATGTATATCCAACTTGATAAAATGATGGTGGGCCTGAATGGACTTGAACCAACGACCTCACCCTTATCAGGGGTGCGCTCTAACCACCTGAGCTACAGGCCCATACTGACCACACTTTATCAAGCGCTCAGTAATAATAGCAGATTTAGACTATAAGAGTCAAGATGGAATTTTGCTTTTTTGGCTCTCAAGATAAAGACGATAGATATCGTTCTTAGAGATACCGCTATCCTTAGAGACTTTTTTGATCGCATCTTTACTGGACATTCCTTCACTGATGAGCTCTCCTAACATGATCTCGATCTTCTTTTGATCGATCGCTTCTTCTTTTACATATCCTTCAATCAGAATGACGATCTCCCCCTTGAGCTCTTCAAGATCCAAAAACTCTCTTAAAGTGCCACGGATATATTCTTCATGGATCTTTGTGAGCTCCCTAGCGATGCAAGCTTTTCTTTCACCTAAGACTTCATACATGAGCTTAAGGCTCTCTTTCAAGCGATGTGGTGCTTCATAGAAGATCATCGTATAAGGAAAGGTTGCGAGTGCTTCAAGTTCCGCTTTTGCTTTGCCCTTCTTATCACTTAAAAAGCCATAAAAGAGATAATGACGCACATCGAGTCCAGAAGCAACGAGCGCATGTAGACCAGCACTAGGTCCAGAGATCGTCACGACATTGAAGCCATGTTCAATGGCACTGTGGACGATATTATAGCCAGGGTCTGAGACTAAAGGATAGCCCGCATCCGAGACCAGTGCGATATCGTTACCTTTACACAATAATTCTATAAGTCCATTGGTGCTCTCTTTTTCATTGAAATTATGATATGCCAAAAGCCGTGCTTCGATATCGAAATGTTCAAAAAGCGACTTGGTCACTCTCGTGTCTTCACAAGCTACGATATCGACCTCTTTTAAGATCGATATCGCTCTTGTCGAAAACTCATTGAGATTACCTATCGGCGTGGCGATGAGATAGAGCGTTGGATTCTCATTCTGAAAGCTCTTCTGGCGTTTCACTCTTGACCTCTTTTTTTGGTTTCTTTTGGATAAGATGACCCTTAGAGAGTAAGTCATCCAGTGTTATATAAATAGCATTTTCACGATTCTCTAATTTAGCTGTCTTAGCGATGACATTCATCGATGTGACTCGATAGTTCTCACCTTCATATTCGATAGATGCATTGATCTTTGGCAGTCCCTCTCTAAGCTCTTTATAAGCCTCATCCTCAAATTTGAGACAACACATAAGCTTGCCACAATGACCTGAGAGCTTTTGGATATTCAGCGCTAACAATTGGTTCTTAGCCATATTGATCGAGACCATATCAAAATCATTGATGAACTTACCACAACACAATTCTCTACCACAAGGCCCGACACCCTTCACGATCTTCGCCTTATCACGGGCTCCGATCTGTCTTAGTTCGATACGGCAGTGGAAATTGAAAGCCAATACCTTTAGTAATTCGCGGAAATCGACGCGCTCATCAGCAGTATAGATGAAAGTGAGCTTGGAGCGATCAAGGGTATATTGTGCCATGACCAGATGCATATCGAGTTCTAACTTTTTAGCCTCTGCCTTGCAGAACTCCAAAGCTTTCTTAGCTTCTTCCTCATTGATCCGATAAGCTTCAAGATCTTCTTTGGTCGCTTTGCGCTCGATCATCTTGAGATCTTCTGAAGTGACATCCCTTAGATCTGAAACACAAAAACCAAAATCACCACCATATTCACTCTCACAAACGACCATATCGCCCTTTTTGATCGTGGCGTCAGTCGTCATATAAGCTTTATGGCGTCCAGTCGCTTCAGAGCGGACGTCTACTTCATATATATCGATATCAGTCTCTTTCTTTTCGATGATGATCGCCTCATCGATATTTAGATCGATCATTCTTTGTCTCCTTTCGATATCTTGACGATGCGATAAGCTAACTTATCCATCAGAGATCTTCTGTCATAATTATAATCAGTTTTGCTTAAAATATCTAAGACTTCCTCAAGTAGCTTACTTGGCTCATGAGCTTTCAAGATCTTTAGATCATCGCAATATACTTCATCTGTGATCGGACTGTCTGCAAGACTATCGTCTAGGTATGTCCTTAAGATCTTAAGATACATGTTCAAGAAAGCCTTGAAATGTTCAGTCGTCTTCGACTTCATATAGCTATAGACTTCCTTTTGGTACATGATCTCAAGATATTCGACATCATCAAGTGTTTCTATCGTCTTATACACGACATCTTTCGCCCTCATGAATGCTTCATCATCGATCGTTTGAAATTCTGCCGTGATCTTGCTTAATAGATAAGCATCTAATACATCATAACCAGCCTCTTTATAACGTTCCATAAGATACTCTTCATCCTGTCGATCGAATTTGATGATCTGGGCACGTGATCTGATCGTCATGAGCACACTATCGAGCGCATCAGTGACGATGATGACATAGACTTCGGCCTTTGGCTCTTCGATAAACTTCAACAACATATTAGATACTATCGGTCTTGAGTTCTCAACATCTCTGATAAGTAATACACGTCTTTTTGATTCAAGACCTGTCTTTTGGAATCTTGAAAAGACATCCTCGAT
The DNA here is from genome assembly GCA_944326055.1 of uncultured Erysipelotrichaceae bacterium. GTDB lineage: Bacteria > Bacillota_I > Bacilli_A > Erysipelotrichales > Erysipelotrichaceae > JAHHTG01. Next base: position 52,527 of record CALVCT010000065.1, on the reverse strand, counting down.
CATCTCTTTTTTGATGCTTTCCTTTGAACCATCGACAAAGCAAAAGTCGAAGTGATTGCCCTCTTTCATGCGCCTTAAAGTATTCGAACTTTCCAAAGAAAAATCTCTTCTTTCTTCAAGGATGCTTGAAGCTAAAAGAAAAGCCGTGTCAAGCTTAAGAGGGTCTTCAGCCCCAGCTAGAAGATAGAAGTGACTGAGACGATCGTTTTTTAAAGCACTCTCTAGGATACGATAAACTCTCTTTTGGCGCTTTTTGAGCTCCTCTAGCATAGATTATCCTTCAGTACCTGATAAGCAGCTTGTGTCACCTCTTCGATCGATCTTGAGGCATCGATGATGATGATACGTTCTTTAAAGCGACGTAAGACTTCTTTATAACCTTCATGGACAGCGCTATGAAAAGCAAGTGACTCGCTATCCAAACGGTCCTTATCTTTCCGATGTTTTTCTATCCTTTCAAGTCCCGTCTTCTCATCGATATCGAAATAGATCGTCAGATCTGGCATGTGCTCTTCGATCGCAAACATATTGAGATCATAGACTTGATCAAAACCGATCTTCCGTCCATAGCCTTGATAAGCTAAAGACGAATCGATGAAACGCTCACACAAGACAAGTTTGCCATCAGTAAGTGCTGGTAAGACCTTCTCGATGAGATGTTGGCGGCGTGCTGCGGCATAGAGTAGTGCCTCAGTCTTGGCATCCATCGTTATATTCTTTGGATCTAAGATTATAGATCTGATATCTTCCGAGATCTTGACACCACCTGGCTCACGCGTCAAGACAAGATCGACACCGTCATCTATGAGCCTTTTAGCTAGTAGTGGTGCGATCGTAGATTTTCCTGAACCATCAGGTCCTTCAAGTGTGACGAAAAGTCCCCTTTCCATCAATTCATCTTCTCCACTTTTGGCGCAAAGACGGCTTCAAAAGACTTGAGTAATTGATCTCTAAGCTTCTCATATACTTCATAATCAAGATGTAAGTTTTGATCAGTCATGATCTTGACATCGATATTTGGCAATGTCATCTCTAGCTCAGCATTCACTTCATTTAAGAGTGCTAGATCATCCAAACTGATCAAAGCAGCTACTTCTTTGCCATCGCTTAACAAAACGATAGGCTCTTTGACTTCTCTATCTTTAAGTATTCCTTCTAATTCTCTGATCTCGATCTTTTCTGTCATTATCTCACTTCCTTCTTTAGATGATAGATGAGGCAGATCGTCTTAGCATCGACGATCTTCCCACTTGCGATCATCTCTTCTATCTCCTCTAAACTAAACTTGACGATATCAAGCCTTTCATCAGCGTCTAAATGCTGACCGATCTGACCATCTTCAATGGCGCTATATAGATAGATGCGCTCAGAGGAATAACCACATGTCGGTACCATAAAACCGTATTCTTTGACATCTCTGACACTTACGCCGAGCTCTTCATTAGCTTCTCTTATCACCGCATCTTTCGGATCTTCCGCTTCTTCGAGCTTTCCGGCACAAAACTCCAACATCTCCATACCTTGGGCATAGCGATATTGCCTTACCATATAATACTTGTCATCTTTGGACCTCACAGCGATACAAGCACCACCATGATGGATCACGACTTCTCTTTTCGTCTTAGTACCATCATCTAAGATGACATCATCAAGCTTCAATCTAACGACTTTGCCTTCATAGATCTTTTTACTGTCTAGTGTTCTTTCCATGCGTCTATTATACGATTTTTAGTGTAAGACGCCAAATATTTGATTATAATATCCACTATGGAAGCAAAAGTTATAAACAAAACAGAACTGACTTATCTCGATATCGTCAAAGGCAATATCTTGTCACACAGATTTTTGAGCATCTTCTATCTCTTCATGTGCATCTTCTTTATCGGTTATACGATAGCGAATTTTGATCTATTGATCCTCAACTTACAAGCAATGATCTTAGGGACAGCTTTAATCTTGCTTAGTGCGTGGGTCTGTATCTTATGGCCTCTATTAAGAGCTTTGATCTGGCTTATAAGACTAAAAAAGAAACACCATACAAACAAGCAGGTCTTAGATATCCAATTTTTCGATCTCTATCTCAAAGTCGATAATGAGACACAAGACAATTACTATAAGTTGGAATACAAAGACATCTATAAAGTCATCTTAACTAAGAAGTTGATGATCTTACTTTTTGGACGTAATGAGTTCATGTACATCAAGATCTCCGGTTTTAAGAAAGCTAACGATCTTGATAAAGTAAAAAGCTACCTAGCTCGTCAAGGACTGATCAAAAAGAAATGATCAGTCTTTCTTTTTCATGACGACGAGATCTTTAACGATCGAATCTTCTTTTAAGTAGAGGGAATATAAGAAATTGAGGTAGTTGCCAGGGGTGATGATACCCGACATATTGAGAAGGTCGATCTCTTTATTGCGGACTAGATGATCCGCCAGCAACACACAATTAGTCGTAAAAACGAAATAAGTTTTGAAACGGCCTTTTTTGAATTTGTATAGCTCACAATGTGTATCACGATAGACATCGCTGATATAGTCCTGAGCATCCATTGGCTCCCCTAGTTCTTCTTCGATCTTGGCGTCACACGCAAAAGGTATCGTGTCTTTCATGAGCTCATCTATCCTGCCCTTGATGATCGCCATTTCTTTTTCATCTGGTTCAAGTTTGAAATCTAAAACGATCGTCTTACCTGATTTAAGACAGTTTTCCATAAAAGGATCGCGATCGACTCTGATCAAGACGCCATCACCTGCACTGCCAAAGATCTTGCGGGCTTTAGGATCATGCAGACCATAAGAATAGACTACGCCATCATACGCAATATCGACATGGCCCAAACTTTCAAACAAGCCATCACGTAGATAGATGAAGATCTCAAGTGGTGCTTGAGGATTGTCTTTGACATCACTGATGACACGCTCGTCTTGATCGATCGTCTTTATCTGTTTGAGATAGACACGTGGAGGTAATAGTGCTCCAAAGATGATAGGCAAGGATAAAGAAACATTAAAACGACGATCGACGATATCGAGTATCGACTCTAAAAGATGGATGATGGCAGCGATGATCAGATAGATACCGGAAACGATGAAGATGATGGCAGAGCTTTTGTTTGGTACGATAAATAAGACTAGAGCAGCCAAAAAATAAAGCACTGAAGTGACGAACTTCGAAAAGATACCTTTGATATGATCTTTGCGCGCCAAATGATAATCAACAAAATAAACGACACTATTAAGCAAAGCATAAAGGCCTGTCGTAAGACCGACAAAACCAACATAAAGCGATGGATAGAGAAGGACTAGAGCCAAGATCAAAAAGTGTGCTAAAGCATAGATGATACCTTCTTTGAAGGCTCTTTTCTTGATGATCACAGAGATGATATTGGCGATGGTCATGATCGCTAAAAAGATGACTAAAAGAAGCCAAGTCACTGTGAGCCCCATACTAGCTTCTAAGATGAAGATGACGCCGACAGCTAAAAGCGCCAAAGAAGCAACGATCGAGACGATGTCAGCCAAGGTCCTCTTTAATCTTTCCACACGTCTATTGTATACTAAGTTTATGAAGAAATTAAAATATCTCGTCCTTACGATCTTCTATCTTACACTTATCATCGCTTTATTCTATCTTCGACTCTATGAAGATATCGGACGTTTAGGTTATTTATTACTTGCAGCGATCATGCCGTTTTTACCATATTGTGTATCATATATCGTCAAGCTCAAGTTCAATGACTATATGATCATCGCTTATGATATCTTCGTCATGGCTGCGATGATAGGTGGTAATATCTTTGGTTTTTATAGCTTCACTTACTTTGATCAGATATTACATTTTACAAGTGGTATCCTCATCGCCTTTTTCATCTATCTCATCTATGTCTATCTTAAAAAAGATCCATCGATAAAAGACAAGCGTTCTCTTTTTATCGCTACGACTTATGTCTTGGGTCTCAACTCCTTCATCGCTTTTTTATGGGAATGTTTTGAATTTGCCCTTTTGGTCTTCTTTGGCAATGATGCGATCAATAATGCCAGTGAAGGTGTCTATGATACGATGACTGATATGATCGTCTGTTTCTTAGGCGGACTTATCATCATCGCATCCATCATCTCTTACTACAAGACCAAAAGAAAGAACTTTCTAATTAAAGCTGCAGAAAGTTTCATCGACGATAATAGACTTATTAAATAAAGACACAGCCTGAGCTGTGCCTTTATATTAGATCATACTTTCGTTCCAAGAATCTGGTATCTCAAGTCCTAACAGAGTGAAGACTGTCGCAGCGATATTGCTGAGGCCGAAATTACCTTCTTTGATCTTGACATCTCTACCATAGATGATGAATGGAACAGGTGAAAGCGTATGTGATGTCTTTGGTTTGATCGGATCAGTTTCTTTCTTACGCTTCTCATACATCTCATCCGCGTTACCATGATCGGCTGTGATGATCAGCGTTGCACCGACTTTATCACAAGCTTCAATGATCCTCTTGAGACAGAGATCGACTGCTTCAACACCGATGATCGTCGCTTCATAATTACCTGTATGTCCGACCATATCGCCATTTGGGAAGTTGACACGATAGAAGGAGTTCTCGTCTTTTTCGATCGCCTCACAGAGCTTATCTGTGATCTCTGCAGCTTTCATCCAAGGACGTTGTTCAAAAGGAATGACGTCACTCTTTATCTCTACCCAAGTCTCAAGTTCATCAGAGAACTTCTCAGAACGGTTGCCGTTCCAGAAATAAGTGACGTGACCAAACTTCTGTGTCTCAGAGATCGCATATGACTTGATACCATACTTGACAAGATACTCACTCATCGTTTCTTTGATTGAAGGTGGATCGACAAGATAATGTTTTGGGATATGCAGATCTCCATCATACTCTAACATACCCGCATAATAGACATCAGGTCTTCTTACTCTATCAAAGTGTTTGAAATCATCTTCATCGAAGGCTCTTGAGATCTCTATCGCTCTATCGCCACGGAAGTTATAAAGGATGACTGAATCATGATCTTCGATCGTACCTACTGGCTTATCATTCTCATCGACGATGACGAACTCATGTAGATCCTGGTCATTGACGCCAAGCTCTTTCCTGTAAGTCTCGATAGCTTCAGTAGCACTCTTAAAGTGTCTTCCAATACCTAAGACATGCGTGTCCCAACCACGTTTGACCATCTCCCAGTTAGATTCATAGCGGTCCATCGTGATATACATACGACCACCACCAGAAGCGATACGCGCATCAAAAGTATCGTCATTGAGTGAAGCCATATGAGCTTCGATCTCATCGATATACTGTAATCCTGAAGTCTCAGGGACATCGCGTCCATCCATAAGAGCGTGGACGCGGACTCTAGTGATGCCCTCTTTTTTCGCCTCAGTGATCATAGCTTTTAAATGGCTGATATTAGAGTGGACATTGCCATCAGATAAAAGGCCTAAGAAATGTAAAGTATGTCCCTTCGCATTATCAGCTAAACTCTTCCATGTCTCACTTTCATAGATCCTACCACTAGCGATCGACTCATTGACGAGCTTAGCACCCTGTGAGTAGATCTGACCACATCCAATAGCGTTATGACCGACCTCACTATTGCCCATATCACTATCACTAGGTAGTCCAACAGCTGTACCATGAGCTTTGATCGCTGTATGAGGACATGTAGCCCACAGATGATCTAATGTTGGCGTATAAGCGTTCTTGACGGCATTGCCTTCACTATTTGCTGAGATACCGACACCATCCATAACGACTAATACGACTGGTTTCTTCTCCATATATTTCCTCCTTCTCGATATGTCAATTTTATCACATCAAAAGATATTTGCTCAGTTTTATTCTTTACTCAGTGTAAGATCTTTGACTGATCTATATCTCAAGTAGCTTTTTCATCTATTAGAAAGCCAGATGAATTATAATATAGCTATGACGATATATATTGCACCATATGATCTGATCGACGATGTGATCGACTACTTAGTGAAAGAAGATGGCTTACTTTTCGCAAGTAAAGTGCTGACACCTTCTGCCTATATCGATAGTCTAGTCCCTTATGATATCGACATCTACGAGATATACAAGAAGCTCATAAAGCTCGATCTAAAAGATCTTAAGAATTCATTAAATGATCTTAGTTTCCTAAAAGATCTCATAAATGATCGAAAACTCATCGATTACTATCACATAGACATCGATAGCTTAGATATCATCGATGATTATAAAAAACTGCTCAAAGAAGTAGGATCTTATGACACCTCTAAACTCGATGATCTTTTAAGATCTGACTTCAGTGATGTGAAGATCGTCGATGCTTACTATGAAGAACCTATAAAAGATATTTTAAAGCGTATGTTAGATCATGGTGCTACTTACCTTGATCTTCCAAGTCTTTTAAACCATGACCTAAAGAAGCTTGACACACTCAACGTTCGAAGTGGTATCGAATCGATCGCACAGATCATCATAGATGAAGGCTATGAGCCAAAAGACTGTGCCATCTGTACATCTAAGAGTAATATGCCACTTATAAAAGTGACACTAAAGCGCTATGGCCTCCCTTATAAGATGGCTGATGCGATCACTGATAGTATGAAAGCTAAGCGTCTTTTAGCTCTTATCGATCTATGGCGTGACTTTACACCACTTTCCTATCGGCAAGTCGTCGATCTTGACATCTTAGAAGTAGAAGACAAGAAAGCTCTTTGTACCTATCTTTCAGATCATACAGAAAAGATCGAGCTTAAAGGATTAGATCGCTTCAAAGACATCGAAGATCAAAGCCTAAGTTATTATAAAGAACTTGAAAAAAGAGCTGAGAGAGCACATATGAACTATCTACCTCTGCTTGAAAAGATCAAAGGCTGTGGCTCTTTAAAAGAGGCGATCATCTTATCTTTTGAAACGATAGCCAAAGATGACAAAGAGAGTCTGATGATCAAAAAGATCATCGAAGCGCATAAGGATCATCTAAATGAGTCCTTCGATCTTTTAAGACAGGAGCTAGAGGCTTTGACTTATGAGGATGATCAAGATGGCATCAAGATCTTTGATCTTCATAAAAGCACGATAAGAAAAAAACAGCTCTTTGTCTTGGATCCCAATAGTGAAGTCTATCCTGACTTTAAAGTGAAAGAAGGCTTCCTTGATGAAAAAGCTCTTGAGAAGACTGACTATCCAGCACTTGCCAAACGCTATAGCGACTACATAGAACACTTTAAGTTCTTCAGTGCATGTGACACGACAACTTTCGTCTTGGCTGAAAGTACACTTGATGGTAAAGCCCTGATCTATGATGAAAGATTCAAAAAACTACCAGATGTCGACTTTAGGCTTGCCTCTATCACTGATCGTAAGATCGATTACGATCTAAAATTAAAAGATAGTACGATCTTCTTTGAAGACGAAGCGCTCAAAGGTTCGATCTCTTCTTTTGAGAGCTGGTTCAGGTGCCCATATTCCTACTTCCTCAAAAGAGCGCTCAAACTCTATGAGCCAAAGACGAGCGATCTTGATGCTGCGATGACTGGAACGATCTTCCATAAAGTGATGGAAGAGTTGATCAAAGATAAGGGGAAAGAATATACAAATGGCTATGAAGCGACAGTAACTAGAGTCCTCGATCACTACCACGAGATACTTGAACTCATCTATCCAAAAAGAAAAGAAGAGATAACTATCCTCATCAATAAGATCGCCCAAAACCTTGAACTTGAACTACAGGTCTTGGATGATATCGAAAAGAATACTGATTATGAGCCAGCAGATAATGAATATCACATCGATGAGACCTTTTTAGATAGTAGTGATGCCAAAGTACATATCAATGGCTATATCGATCGTATCGATGTCCGCAAAGAAAAAGAAGAACCTCGATATTTTAGGATCTTAGATTATAAGACGAGCGATCATACCCTATCAAAAGAAGCGATCGCCAAAGGTGAGAAACTGCAACTTTTGACCTACACAGTCATGTATAGACTCATAAGTCATCTTGAAGCAGCGGCTTGTCTATATGTCAACATCAAGCATCCGCCACTCAAGATCGATGATTTTAAGTACTCTACAAAAGGTCTGATCGAACAAGACCCAACAAAGACTCTTGATGAAGAGTTCCTCAAGGCCCATAAGTTCACTGGGCTCATCTTTGACGATATGAAAGAACTTGATAAAGGAAATAGATATATCGCTGGCAAGATAACAGATGGCTACGACAAGAGACATACAGCCGATATAAATAAAGCGACAGAGCTACTTGAAGAAGTCTATCGCTACCTTTATAAACATCTTAAAGATGGTGATATCTCACTTTCACCAAGAAGTGGCGCTTGTACATATTGTAATTATCAAACGATCTGTCATTTCAAAGGCAATTACGACACGCGCAATGAAAAAGTAGCTGATGTCGATATCGCGATGGAGGTAAAAGATGCTGAATGAGACTCAACAAAAAGCTGTCGATATGCAAGGGACTGACCTTGTCGTATTTGCCTCGGCTGGTGCTGGTAAGACGACAGTCCTTGTAAAACGGCTATTAAAGCGCATCATCAAAGATGGACTAGCTCTTGATGAGATCGTAGCTATGACCTTCACGGAAGCTGCTGCCAGTGAGATCAAAGATCGCCTGCGCCAAAGTCTTATGAAAGCTAAAAGTAATGATGATGGTGACACAGATTTTTTACAAAGACAGATCGCTGCTTTAGATAGTGCGGATATTTCGACCATCCACTCTTTTTGTCTATCGATCATCAAAAACTATTACTATACTATCGGACTAACGAAAAAGATGACAGAAACGATCATCGATAGCGCTAAAGAGAAAGAACTCAGTGATATCGTCTTAGAAAAGATCATCAAAGAAGAGATAGAAAAAGACAAAGAACGCTTCTTGGATCTCACAAAAGCACTAAGCTCAGAGACTTTCTCCTTTGAAGATTTCAAAAAGACGATAAGGAAGATCTACGACACAGCGATGACAAGTGTCGATCCTCTTTTATGGCTTGATGATATGCACCAAGATAAGCAGATCAAAAACCTTGAAGACATCGACGATGGTATCTTAGATCTCTATCGTTTGAACCTTTATGATGCGATCAAACAAGCGAAAGGAGTATATGAAAGGATCATAAAGATCGATGAATATGCAAAGCGTGACGATCTTAAAGAGCGTATCAAAGAACTAGAGATGCTCTTAGATGATAAGTTGAGTTATAGTATGCTTATCGAAAGGATCGTCATGACTTCCGATCTTCCAAAAGCCAATAGTAAAGATGAAAAATACAAGAAGCTCAGAAAGTCTTTAGAAAGCATCTATAAAGATCTAGCTAAAGAGCTACTAAAAGAGCAGACGATGATCAAGTATGAAGACTATACAAGACAATATGCAAACTATCTTCTTGATATCACAAAGCGCTACCTCTTAGAATATCGATTGATAAAGCGCGAAAATGAATGTCTAGACTTCGATGATCTTGAACATTTTGCCTACGAGATCTTAAAGAAAGATGATGGTAAAGTCGCTAAGATCTTAAAAGAACGCTATAAAGAGATCATGATCGATGAATTTCAAGATACCAGTAGTATCCAATATGCGATCGCTAGTGCGATAGCTGATAAAGATCTCTTCATCGTTGGTGACATCAAACAATCCATCTATCGCTTCCGCAGTGCGCGTCCTGATATCATGCGCTCGATCAGAGATGATGCAAACTTTGAAGTCATCGATATCAAAGAAAACTATCGTTCAAAGAGCTCGATCATCGATTTCAATAATAGTCTCTTTAAGATCCTGATGGGCAACGACTTCTCAGAAGCTGATGCGCAAAACGTCGGTAATAGTAGCCAAAGTGAAGACAATGTACCGATCTCATTTGAACTTTTCATCCAAGATAAAGAAGATACAGAACGACTTGTCACTAAAAAAGCGAGATTACTAGCTTCTGTCATCAAAGATCGCCATGATAAAGGCACGCCTTTTAAAGATATCTGCGTCTTAGTTAGATCACATACTGAAAAGATCGAGATCAAAAAAGCCCTAGACAGATCGAATATTCCTTATTTCATGGAAGATTCCAGTGGATATCTCGATACTTATCCGATCGAGGTCATCAAAGCTTATCTAACACTTCTAGAAGATAATGATGATAAGATAGCCCTTGTCGCGACTTTGCGCAGTCTTTATGGCCTTAGTGATGATGATCTCATAAAGATCACACCTGACTTTACAAAGCTACCAGATCGATTCAAAGAAGATCTAGCACAGGCAAAAAGTACACTTATAGATGGTGATATCTTTAGTCTTCTTTCATTCATCTATGAGATAGATGGCTTCTATGATAGCCTGCCAGATAATGAGAAGGCTGATCTGGATATGCTGATCGAAGATGTCGCTACTAATAAGATGATGACTATCTTTAAGATCCTAGAGTATATCGAAGCTATCTTAGACATCAAAAAAGGTGACTCGGCCTTCGCCATCAGTAAGGATGCCGATGTCGTGAAAGTCATGACCATCCATCATTCTAAAGGTCTCCAATTCGATACTGTCATCATCTATGGTCAATCGTCAAACTTGCTTAAAGAGACCCGTGATCCTGTCATCTTCGATAAAAAGTTCGGACTAGGACTCAAGATCAGAGTCAATGATAAAAGACAGATCTACGAGACTTTAAGACGCAAGGCGATCAAGGTAAAAAACAGTATCGAAGATCTTAAAGAATACAGCCGACTATTCTACGTTGCGACGACAAGAGCCAAAAGAGAGCTCATCATCGTCGATGCGATCAAAGAAGTCGAGACTTATGATGATATCGATGTGATGATCAAAGCCCGCAAAGGTTTCACTTCTTATCTTTTATCTTTAGAAGATAAGCTGGCACATTTCACCATCAAACGTCATTTCATGATCAAAGATGAGATGCCATATCCCAAAAAGATAGAGATCGCTCATACATCAAGATCTCGCTATATCCAAAAAGATAAAAAAGAAGTCATCAAACCTTCGAAACATAGTAGCCATATCACTCTGTTCTTGGATAATAGAGCCATGAGCTATGGCACGAAGATGCATGAACTTTTAGAACATATCGATCTTGATACACCAGTCTTACCACAAGATCTAAGTCTAAAGGAAAAAGAGGCGATCGAATGTTTCTTGAAAGATCCTCTTATAAAAGAAGCGAAAAAAGGCACAGTCTATCGCGAAGTGCCTTTCTACCTTAGAGATGATAGAACTATCGATGGTATCATGGACTTCGTCTCTATCTTGAATGATAAAGTCATCCTCATCGACTACAAGACTGATGCCTTAGATGATGAAGACCAGTTTATCGAAAGATATGACGACCAACTGATGACTTATCAAAAGATCCTAAAGAAGAAGTTCGATAGACCTATTGAAACTTATATCTATAGTCTTCATTTAGCTCGTTTCATCAGACTATAAAATGATAAAGATGGATGATCATAGACCATCCATCTTTTTTATTAAACTAGTGGTAAGTCGACTATAAAGGTCGAACCTTTAGTCGATGATTCGACGCGCACATGGCCACCGTGATAGCGGGCAGCGTGTTTGACGATCGAAAGACCTAGTCCAGTACCACCAAGTTCCTTTGATCTTGATTTATCGACTCGATAGAATCTTTCAAAGATACGCTCTTTTGACCCGGCAGGGATACCGATACCATCGTCGATCACTTTGATGAGCACTTCAGCACTAGTCTTAGATAACACGACTTCCACATGACCGTGTTCATTGCCATACTTGATCGCATTATCGACAAGATTAGAGATCATCTCTTCTAAGATACTGTAGTTACCATGATAAACGATCTCTTCACCACTTAAAGTCAAAGTGATATCACGCTTTATAGCAGCACTTTTAAAATGTTCAAAGATATCTCTTACAAGTTCATTAAGGTCGACGTCTTCATCTTCTTCTAACTTCTTATCAGTATCTAGACTAGATAAGTGAATGATATCTTCGATAAGTTTTATGAGCCTCTGTGCTTCATCATAGATATTACTAGCGACATCTTTGACATCAGAATCCTCGACAAGACCATTCTTCATGATCTCAGCGAAACCACTGATCGTTGTTAGTGGCGTCTTCAATTCATGTGAGACATTAGCACTGAACTCCTGACGCATGACTTCTTGCATCTCTTTTTGTGTGATGTCAAAAGCAATGACTGTCGCTCCTGCAATACTTTGATCATCATTTTTGACAGGTCCCATGATGACATTGTAGACACGGTCTTTGTGATCGATCTTGAGATCTTGTTTATGGCCAGACAAGACATCGTCGATCGCCTTCATAAAGTCTTGTGAGCGATAGACCTCATACACACTATCACCTACATCAAGATCGTTTAGATCAAACAGAGTGAGCGTCGCATCATTATACATGAGGATCGTCGCATCCTTGTTGATGAGAATGATCGCTTCTGACATGTTCTGGATGACGAGCTTGAATTCATCTTGCCTTTTATTCAGTTCATCGATCTGTTCTTTGATCGTGTATTCTTGTTTTAAAAGCTTCGTATAAAGTGGTGTCAACTCTTTATAAGGCGCGATCGCATCGATAGCTTCAAGATCGATATCGTTGATCGGCTTTACGATCTTCTTAGCTAGACAATCAGCGATAAAGAACGTCATCAATAAAACGATGATGACGATCCATAAGATATGGGTCGACATGCGAAGTAAAAGTGTCGTCGTACTGCTTGTATTAGTGGATATACGAAGGATATCGCCATTACCCAAGAGCTTAGCGACATAGATGCTCTGCTCACCTATCGACTCTGAATAGCGACGAGCTTCACCCCAGCCAGTATTCAAAGCTTCGATGACCTCTTCACGATCACTGTGATCTTCTAATGCTGAAGCATTCGTGTGATTATCATAGAGCACTGTACCGTCTGCAGCGATGATCGTCACTCTTTGGTTGATATTGGCATCATCAAAATAAGCGATACCTTCAAGCTCAACGCCTTTTTCTAAAAGTGTGACTTCTTCTTTAAGATTGGCTTCTGTATTATTTAGAAACTCGTCATATAAGACGTTGAAAAAGAGACCTAAGATGACGACACTTGATAATAAGACACAGACAACGATATTGCGAAAGATCTTGTTGGTCATATCATATCTCCTTGGCTTTATAGCCTATTCCGCGTACCGTCTCGATATAGCTTTGAGCTTCGCCTAGCTTCGATCTGAGCGTGCGGATATGGACATCTACTGTCCGACTTGAATCTTCAAATTCATAGCCCCAGACATTATTGATGATCTCATCACGCGTAAAAACGACTCCCGGCCTATTCATCAACATCACTAAGATATCGAATTCCTTCTTCGTCAAAGAGATATCTTTATCTGCCACTTTGATCGTCCTTTGTGCTTTCGAGATCGTGATATCTCGATAGATGATGATATCTTGTTCTTCATCTTTTCTCACGCGGCGCAAGACAGCTTTGATCCTAGCGATCAGTTCCATGACACCAAACGGTTTTGCGATATAGTCATCGGCTCCAAGATCTAATCCTAAGACTTTATCGACTTCCGTATCTTTTGCGGTGATCATGATGATAGGGATGTCCTTATAGCGCGTATCAGCTTTAAGACGCTTAAGTATCGACAAGCCATCTTCTTGTGGCAACATGATATCAAGTAAGATCAAGTCTGGAACTTTTTTACCTAAAGCATCATAGAAATCACTTGGCTTATCAAAGCCAGCATTCTCCATGCCCTCTTTAGATAATGAATACATTATCAATCTTTGGATACCACTATCATCTTCTAAGATGTAGATCATCTTTTCAACCGTTGACGGCGAAGATGACCGATTCAGCGATATTGGTACTATGGTCGCCGATCCTTTCTAAGTATTTTGCGATCATCAAGATATCGACGATCGACTCACCTTCACCATCACTGTCTGTGATGAACTTGACGACTTCTTTTTTGACTTCTGTGAAGCACTCATTGACTTTCTGATCACGTTCTAAGACTTCTTCAGCTAACTCTGTATCCTTCTTGACGAAAGAATCGACGCTGTCTCTGACCATCGTTGAGACGACTTTACACATATCTTTAAGCGCTGTTTCTTTGATCAGCAGTGGATTTTGGAACTCTTTAAAAAGATCAGCGATATCAAAGGTCTGGTCAGCGATCCTTTCTAAGTCTGACACCATCTTGAGGACGGCAGAAATGAGCCTTAAGTCTGATGCCACTGGCTGTTGTGAGAAGATCAGTTTGAGACATGCTGACTCGATCTGCTTCTCTTTAGTATCTGTCGCTTTTTCTAGCTCATCAGTCCTGTTGTATACTTCTTGATCAAAGACACCTGACTTGATCTGCGAATAGACAGCACTGATAGCTTCTTCACACATCGACCCCATATTGATGAGATCGGTATTGAGTTTGTTCAATTCATTTATAAACTTCTCACGCATCATCCGAACCTTCCTGTAATATAATTTTCTGTCCTTTGATCACTTGGCTTAGAGAAGATGACATCTGTCTTATCGATCTCGACCATCTCGCCAAGTAAGAAGAACGCTGTATAATCTGAAATACGTGCAGCTTGCTGCATATTGTGTGTAACGATGACTATAGTATAATCTTTTTTTAGTTCTAATACTAGGTCTTCGATCTTGCTGGTAGAGATAGGATCAAGAGCACTCGTTGGCTCATCCATGAGGATGACTTCTGGTGCCATCGCAATACATCTTGCGATACAAAGACGTTGTTGTTGGCCACCGGATAAGCCCATTGCACTATCTCTTAGACGATCTTTGACTTCATCATAAAGAGCGACATCTTTTAGAGATTTGATGACGATCTCTTCAAGCTTCTTTTTGTCCTTAAGACCTTGGCATCTTGGACCATAAGCGATATTATCGAAGATCGACATCGGGAAAGGATTAGGTTTTTGGAAGACCATACCGACCTTCGTCCTAAGATCGACGACATCCTGTTTATCGCTGTTGACATCGATACCATCTTTTGTGATCTGACCAACGACTTTACATCCTTCCACAAGATCGTTCATCCTATCAAGACAACGAAGGAAAGTCGATTTACCACAACCTGATGGACCGATCAGAGCTGTGACGTTGTTCTTGTAGATATCGAGATTGATATCTTTGAGAGCTTGTTTCTCTCCATAAAATAAGTTTAGATCCCTAACTTCAAAACATTTTTCCATTTTCTATATCTCCTATTGGAACGACTTAGCGAGACGCTTGCCGATGAGTTTGACGACTAAATTGATCACAAAGACGATGATCAAGATGATGAGTGAGATAGCACTGGCTAACTCATAGTTTGGTTGTTCACCAGACATGATCGACCAGATCATGAGTGCTAGTGAAGTACCTTGTGACAAGATCGTTGGATTGTCATTGATGACAGTACTTGTCGTATACACTAAGGCAGCCGATTCACCGATGACACGACCGATGCCTAATAATACACCTGTAAGGATACCATTGATCGCACAAGGCAGGACGACTTTGAAGATCGTCTGCGACTTAGTGGCACCAAGTGACAAAGAACCATCACGTAAGCTCTGTGGTACGACGATGAGTGCTTCCTCTGTTGATGAAATGATCGTTGGAAGCAAGATGATCGCGAGAGTAAGACCACCAAGCAAGATCGAAGTACTGGTAGCACCGAAGGCTTGGGTGACTGGGAAAAGGACCGTAACGCCCATCAGACCATAGATGATACTAGGAACACCAGTCAAAGTATCGATACCCTGACGGATGAGACTGTTTATCTTGGTCTTGGCTGCATACTCGTGTAAGTAGATCGCTGCTCCGATACCGATAGGTAAGGATATTAGTAGCGAGATGAGTATGAGATAAAGTGTTGAAACGATAGATCCACGTATGCCACCACCTAAGCTCTGGAAGTTGACAGAGACGATCGATTCTGCCTCGTCAAGGACACTAACGAGGTTTTCAGCGCTCTCCATCGAACCTTGCGAGAGATAAACTTGCTCGCCCGTCGCACTATCGATATAGTAGATATTCTGCATCGTATTACCGACTGTCAAGGAGATAGCCGCATTATCATCGCCTGCGACAGTCGAATACATATGGTTGAATGGTGAGTTAGGATCGACATATGTGACTTGGATCTCTTCATCTTTATGAGCTGTCACGATATCCTCAAAGGCTACGCCCCATTTCTTTGAATAATAGCCTTCTCCACTGTAGGCACCTGGAGCTTCATAGACATAGTCTTCATTTACTGCGGCATTAGCTGTCTCGACATAATAATCACTGCTCAATAGATGCCAATTGATACTAGAAGCACCAGTAACGATAAGATAGACCATGATCGAGCCTAAGATCAAGACGCCGATGATACTAGAGATATAGGTCAATCCATTGAGTATTCCATCTTTGAACTTACGACTCATACTTGGTTACCTATCCTTTTCTTAACTTGGTTCAAGATCCAGTTTGAAACGAAGATGACCGCAATAAGAACAAGACCAACAGAGAACCTGATGTCATAGTCAAGACCTGTCGTCTCTTTAAGACCTGTTAGAATCGTACTTGTTAAAGTCCTTGTGATATCAAATAGATCGATCGTTGGTCCAAATAACTTGTTGCCAGCGACCATCGAAACAGCAGTCGCCTCACCAAAAGCCCTACCAAGACCTAATATCGCTCCTGCAAAGATACCAGACTTTGCAGCTGTGAGCACGACTTTGAAATTCGTCTGTGTCTTGGTCGCTCCAAGTGCTAAAGAAGCACTTTCAAGATCAGGATCGACAGCCTTGATCGCCGTGATCGACATCGATGTGAGCGTTGGAAAGATCATGATAGCCAGCAGGATGATGACTGCAAGTAATGATGATCCACCAAAAGTCGAGATGCCCATCATTGAAGCTAGATAGCGAACGATGGCTGTGATGACACCACTTGCGAAGATACCAAAGACGACACTAGGTACACTAGCAAGTAATTCAATGACGCTCTGCATCGCTGCTCCCAGCTTCTTAGGAGCTATCTTAGCGATAAATAAGGCCGTAAGGACTGATAGCGGGAAAGATAGTAATAGCGCCAGAAATGAGCAGATAAGAGTATTGATGACGATGAATCCGACACCATAAGTCGCTTGGTCTTGTCGATAGACCGATCCTGTAAGGAAGCTGATAAGATCGACTTGACCATACTCATAGCCTGGCAAGAAAGGTGCTATACCCTTTAAGAATATGAATAAGACGATGATGACGATGAAACTAGCAGACAAAACCGCCATCCCTAAGAAGAGATAGCGGAATATCTTGTCCAGTGTCTTGTTTCGTCTTATGCGTTTAGCATCAGCGAACATAAGACTTATTCAGCATCGAATGTCGTCTTAGCGCCACTGAAGATATCGTAAGCTTCTGAAGCTGTGATGTCTGTTTTAGCGTTATTAGCTTCAACGATGATGACAACAGCATCTTTACACATCTCGCCTTGGACCATAGCTCCACTTACATCTTCGTCATCTTTGAACTCACGTGATGTGAAACCGATATCTACTGCATTAGGACCATCTTTCTCATCTCCTAATGTCCTTGGTTGAGCATCACCTGAACCTGATTGTGACATAGCATATTGAACGTTACCAGCAAGAGGTTGGAAAGCTTGTAGAGCAGCTTCGACAACTTTCTCTACTGATGTCGAACCACCTGTTCTGATCGTGATACCTGAGTTATCGTTATTTAATACTGGATATTCAGCAGCGATCTCTGACCAAGGTCTAGCATTAGTCATATCGACGATACCACCTGCTTCAGAAACGACTGTGAGTCCTTCTGTTGATTCTGTGATATAAGCGATGAATGCTGCAACAAGCTGTTCTTTATCATCTGATTCGAAATCACCAGAAGCTCTTGTCATATATTTAAATGGTCTTTGCATGAGGTAAGAGCCATCTAAGACTGTTTCATTACTAGCTTCAACACCTTCGAAACTCAAAGGTTTGACGTTATTTGCTTCAAAATCTGTCGTTAATGAGACATAGCCGATACCGTTTGGATCTTGACCGACACGAGTAGCCATATCACCATTACTTGAAACTTCTGAAGCTGCATCTGTTAGATCTTCACCAAGACCGATCGCATCTTCAAATGCTTCTCTTGTGCCACTTGATGCATCACGTGTATAAACATTGATCGTACTTGATGTCGTACCACCTTCAGTTCCCTCTGTCGTAGTACCACCAGTACCTTGGCAAGCTGTAAGAGTGATCATCATTACAACTGCTACTAATAGTGTAAAAATCTTTTTCATCTTAAATCTCCTCTTTTTTACGAGCACATTGTATAAGAGGATTGTTAAAAACAAATTCCATGTATGTTAAATCTATGTTAAATGGTCTAAGATCGCTGAAACTATCAAATATCGACTATTTTAATGATACTTTAATAAACAAGGACTAAGATGAAAACAAATGGAGGTAATGTATGCACAGATTCTTGAATATGTTGTTCGATGATGGACTATTCTTCGTCCTTTTCATCATCCTCGTCATCGTCGTGATCCTCTATCAGACTAAGACCTATGAAAAGAACTTCAAAAATATCGACATGAAGCTCGATAAGATCTTAAAAGATGATAAGACACCAGAGGATGACTTCACGACTTTAAAGAAGATGATCGAAGATCAAGACTTGAAGATCAAAGCACTAGAAGAAAAGCTTGCATCAAAAGGACGCCGCTCTTCACAAGAGAAAGCTTAGTGCTTTCTTTTTTTATTTAAAAAGACCAAGCTTGCAGCTGGTCTTCTTAAGGATATTTCAATGACTGAGATCAATCTTTATTGTCGTTATACATCAGATCATAGATCTCAGATACTGGTTGATGGTTTGAGATAGCAGCGATGATGCGCGCTAGTAATTTGCCGACCGATAACACTTCGACTTTATCACACTTTTCTTTGAAGTCTTGTGATAATGGTATCGTATTCGTTATCAACATCTTCTTGATCGGTGAGTTCTGGATGTTTTCTGCAGCACTGCCAGAAAATACGCCATGTGTAACAGCGACATAGATATCTCTTGCGCCTTTATCACGTAAGATATTGCATGCAGCAACTAAAGAGCCAGCTGTATCACAGATATCATCGACAACGATGACATCTTTATCGACGACATCACCGATGACACTGGTCGCTTCACAAACATTAGGTCTTGGACGTCGCTTATCGATGATCGCCAGTGGAATCCCTAAAGCATCCGCTAAACGACGAGCTCTAGTCGTTCCTCCATGATCTGGCGAAACAGCTACTGTATTTGAAAGATCGATACCACTATGTTTATAGTGATAAGCCATCATCGGAATGCAAGTGAGGTCATCTGTAGGGAAGTTGAAGAAACCTTGGATCTGCGTAGCGTGAAGATCGATCGTGACGACACGATTGGCTCCAGCTGCTTCCAGAAGATCAGCGACGAGTTTAGCAGTGATCGGTTGTCTAGGACGAGCTTTTCTGTCTTGTCTTGCATAGCCATAGTAAGGCATGATGCAGGTGATAGAACCTGCTGAGGCTCTCTTGAGCGCATCGACACAGACAAGTAGTTCCATCAATCTTTCGGTGACTGGATTACATGTGCTTTGTACAACATAGACTTTCTTACCACGTACTGTCTCTTCTGGCTCGACTAAGATCTCGCCATCTGCGAAGTGTTTGACTGAGATCTTGCCTGGTGAGAGACTGAGATAATCGCAGATCTCATTGACAAGATCGATATTAGCCGTCAATGCAAAAACCATCGTTTCATTCATCTTCTCTATTTCTCCTTCTTGATATATGTATATCCATAACCTTTCTTATAAGTCTCAAAAGGTCTGGCTATAGCCATGTCTTTATCTGGCACGTCTTTAGTCACAGTACTACCAGCTGCCACTAAGGCATACTCGCCGATCGTGATCGGCGCTACGAGATTCGCATTGGAGCCGATAAAGGCATGATCAGCGATATAAGTATGGTTCTTGTGTTTTCCATCATAATTGACGGTAACGACACCACATCCGATATTGACGTCTTTGCCGACTGTACAATCACCAAGATAAGTAAGATGGGCACAGCGTGATCCATCATCAAAGCGTGTATTCTTGAATTCAACGAAGTTACCGATACGTGTATCATTAAAGACTTCTGTATGCATCCTTAGATGTGCATATGGTCCTATCGTATTTCGATCATGGACTTTAGAGTCGATGATCCGTGATGAGATTATCACATCATCATTTCCGATCTCGCTATCTTCGATATACGATCCACTAGTGATCTTTGTACCTTTAAGGATGAGCGTATCACCATAGATATGTGTATCACCTTCAATGACGACCCCCTCCTCGATCCTGGCATCAGGGCCGATAAAAGTCCTGTCTCTGTCTAATAAGATGACACCATTTGCTTCATGATAATCTAAGATGCGCTCTTTAAGATCATCTCTATATCGACGATAGGCTTTAGGATCTAAGATATCAGCCAATCTATCTTCTTCTACCTCGACCGTATCAAGTTCTAGTGACTTTAATTCAGTCAGTTCTTTCGTATCGATCTTGATGATCTTCGTACCTTTAATAAGAGCCCTGTCATGGGCATATAATTTCTTATAATCTCCTTCATCTAAGAAAGGATAGACATCATCGATGACGATGAGTTCACTGTCAAGCCCGATAAGCTCGATCGCTCCGTATAGATCCTTAGTGACTTTAGCTTTGATATCTAGATCTTTATCACATACGACATAGACATCATGAGCACCAGCCTCATATAGTTCATGGACCACAAGGTCGATGACTCTTCTATCTAAGACAGGAAGCAGAGCTTTCTTCAAGGCCTTCTTTTCCTCTAAGATAATAACTGCGCTTTTCATAGGGACATTATATCATCTTTTGAACATCTTCGAGCTCTAAGTTAAAAGCCATAGTTAGTAAAGAAGACCCTTTTAGCAAGCCGATAAACGTTTAAACTCTTTTAAATAATGAGCGGATCTTCATAGATGTGGACTTTTCTTACAAAATAGCGCTGTTGTTTCATGATGTCCATAACTTCATCGAGCTTGCGTGTGTTTTGTGTAATACCGAAGACTGTAGATCCACTACCGCTCATAAGAGCAGCATCCATACCATAGCGCAAGAGCTTCTCTTTTGCTTTTTTGATCTCAGGTCTGATCTTGAAAGAAGGCTCTTCAAGACTATTGCCGATCGAATGACACAAGAGATCATAATTATCTTCAACTAACGCTCTTTTGATCTTACCGATATCAGGATGATCACAGCTCAAAAGATCGAGCTTTTCAAAAGCTGCTTTTGTCGAGACACCATGCCAAGGCTTGACAAGTAAGATGCCCATCTTGATGCCATTAGTAAAAGGTTCAATGATCTCACCTGTACCACTGACTCTTGCGACTTTGCCTAAAAGACAGAAATACTCATCTGAACCGATCTTCAAACAGATATCGCGCATATCATCAAGTGTCATCGGTATATCCAACAGACTCTTGATGCCTTTGATGATCGCAGCCGCATCAGCTGAACCACCAGCTAGACCACCCTGTGTCGGGATGTGCTTTTTTAGTTTGATATCAAAGTTTTCTTTAAAGCCATAACGTTCACGCATGACTTTTACGGTCTTGAGTATCGAATTATCTGGATTACTATCGATATAGCGCTGATTAGAAGTAAGACTCATCTTTTCAGCGACTTCGATATCGATCTCATCATAGAAATTGATCGGTGCCATGATCATATCAAGTTCATGATAACCATCGTCTCTTTTTCCTTTGACATCAAGACCGATATTGATCTTGGCATATGCTCTAAGTCTCATAGATCCCTCCATATAGATGTTTAAAATCTTCGATCGTCAGCTCTTGGGCCCTGACAGTCGCTTTTAAGCCAGCTTCAGCGATCATCTTATCGATGTCTTTTCCTTTATAGGCGCTAGTGAGATTGTTTTTAAGGGTCTTGCGTCTTTGTTTGAAAGAAGCTTTTATAAGATCGAAGAAGTCTTTCTCAACGATATCTTCATCTTTGATCTTCGGTGTGAAAGTCACGACGGCACTGTCGACCTTGGGCATTGGATCAAAGACTTTACGCGACACGTTCAT
The DNA here is from genome assembly GCA_944326055.1 of uncultured Erysipelotrichaceae bacterium. Classification (GTDB taxonomy): domain Bacteria; phylum Bacillota_I; class Bacilli_A; order Erysipelotrichales; family Erysipelotrichaceae; genus JAHHTG01. Next base: position 30,387 of record CALVCT010000065.1, on the reverse strand, counting down.
CAGCAGTTTAGTGTCAAAAAGATATTGCACGATCACAGAAAGCGCAGAATAATCTTCTGTGTCAGGCTTAGCGACAAAACGCTCAGCTACTTCCTTTTGGACCATGACGGTGATCTTTTTGATATCAAGGTCGCTTTCAAATATCTTAAATAGCACTGGCGTCGTGATGTAGTAGGGAAGGTTGCTGCAGACATTGATCTTTGCGTCATGATAGGGCATCAAAGACAAGTCACATTTAAGAAAATCGCCTGGAACGATCTTTATCTTCTCTTCATCTTTGAAGATATCTTCTAGCACCTCGATAAGACGCTTATCGATCTCATGAGCGTAGACCTTTTTTGAATAGCGTGCTAGATATTGCGTGAGAGAACCGATGCCTGGTCCGATCTCGATCGTGACCAGCTCTTCATCACACGCATTCATCGCGATCTTTTCTACTGTATTGGGATCGATCAAAAAATTCTGGCCAAAACGCTTATCAGCTTTAAGGCCATAGCGCTCCAAGATCTCTTTTGTCATCGTCGGCTTAGCTATCGTATCCATCTAATATCCTTTCAAGCTCTGCTCTTTTCACACCTAACATCGCTAATCGCTTCCTTAGTGTCTTGGCATTGCATTCTCCAAGATGATAGTGACCAGAAACGATCATCCTTCTTTCTTTTGAACCGATAAGTCCCAGTTCGACCATATCTTTACTTGTAAGTCCTTCTTCTATCTTTCCATATGTGACAAGGTTCTCTAAAGCTTCATTGAGCACTTCTTTAGAGGCATGTTCGACGCCGACTTTTCTTTTTGTCCTGGCGTCTTTTTTGAAGATGAAGGCGTTTTTGAGTCCTGGTATCGCTGCATTGATCTTAGAGCGGATGATCTCACCTGGTCGATCTGGATCCAGAAGTAGGATCACACCTCTTTTTTTAGCCGCTTCTCTTATGAGTTCGATCGTTTGATCGTCGATAGAAAGACCACCTGTGATGATCGTTTCTGCATCGAAATATCTACTTAGCTTAGCAGCGTCATTTTTACCTTCGACTACGATGACTTCTTTGATCATCTCGACCTCAAAAAGAGCCTTTTATAGTTGTTTTTGACTCTAGCGATCAACTCTTCTTCTTTGATATCTAAATGCTCAGCGATGAACTTATAGACATATCGGACATTAGCTGTCTCATTTCTTTTGCCACGCAGGGGGACAGGTGTAAGATATGGCGCATCCGTCTCACAAAGCAGATAGTCAAGATCGATCGCTTCAAGTGCCCTTACACCTTGGACGTTGTTTTTATAGGTCAAAGTACCACCAAAAGCGATATAGAAACCAAGCTTGATGAATTCAAGTGCCATCTCTTTTGAGCCAGAGAAACAATGGATGACGCCCTTTTTTTTGACCTCATGAGCCTTTAAGATCTCATAAGTATCACCCATTGCTTCTCGTGTATGGATGATAACAGGAAGATCAAGCTTATTAGCAAGTTCTATCTGCTTGATAAAAAGCTCTTTCTGAAGATCTTTGATCTTTTTGGCCCAATGATAGTCAAGTCCGATCTCGCCTAGCGCAACAAAGCCTTCTTTTGTAAGAAGAGCTTCTAAAGCTTTAAGATCATCTTCCTTATATCTATCCGCATAAGTTGGGAAGATCCCTGCTGCAAAATCGAAATAATGATCGCCTTTAAGAAGATCGTAACTCTTTAGCTCTTCTTTCTCTGTATAGACCAAAAGCGACTTCTCTAGCCCCTCTTCTTTTGCTTTTTCGATATCCTTCAGATATTCAGAGACATCAAGAGCTTCATTTGTGATATGTGTATGTGAATCGATATAACCTTGCATCTTATTTACCTAAACAGAAATTGCGAAAGAGGTGATCGATAAGATCATCTTCATAATCTTTACCACTTATCAAACTCAACGTATGATAAGCACTATATAGTTCACTAGACAATAGATCTAAAGCTGTCTCATTCTTAGCTTCTTGATCAAGTTCCATAAAGATGTCACGAGCTTTTTTCATCAAAGCGATCTGCCGCTCATTATTGAGCACATCTTCATCGATCAGAGCCCTGTCATCTTGAAACTCGTCATTGAGTACTTTGACAAGTCTTTCCACATCGCCACTTATAGCACTGATCGCTAAGCCATCACTGACTTCTTTGATATCAGTCTTGTTAAAGACGATAAGATGACGCTTATCTTTAATAAGCTCCATCAGCGCCCTGTCTTCATCATCGATCTCTTTTGAAGCATCTAGGACTAAGATCACTAGATCAGCTTCCTTGGCTGCTTTGATCGATCTTTCGATACCGATCTTCTCAACGACATCTTGACTTTTTCTAATGCCAGCCGTATCGATAAGGTGCAATGTGACATTACCAAGATCGATCGTGTCTTCAACGAGATCTCTTGTCGTCCCAGCAATATCAGTGACGATAGCCTTGTCTTTTTTGATCAGCGCATTGAGTAATGATGACTTACCGACATTAGGCTTACCAATGATCGCTGTCCTAAGTCCATCCTTGATCACTCTAAAACGCTCAGCTTTAGTGATCATCTCGTTTGTACGTCTTAGCCAATCTTCAAGGTGAGGTATCAGTTCATCATGATTGATGACTTTCACATCATCATATTCAGGATAATCGATATTGACTTCGATCGTCCCAATGACCTCCATCACTTCTTCTAATAAAGGGTCGATGAGTCGATCGATACTGCCATCTAGAGCTCTTATCGCACTTTTGTGTTTCACTTCATCATCAGCTAAGATCAGATCATTGATCGCTTCGGCCTTTGCAAGATCGATACGCCCATTGAGATAAGCACGTTTAGTAAACTCGCCATTCAAAGCTAACCTTGCGCCTTTAGCAAGACAAAGATTCAAGACTTTGCGTGTGACATAGATACCACCATGAGTATTGATCTCCACGATATCTTCCTTCGTATAAGTATGCGGTGCTCTAAAGACAGTGACCAAGACTTCATCGATGATCTCATCACCATCTTTGATATGACCATAAGTAACTGTATTAGACTCGGCTTTCGTCAAGTCTTTTGAAAAGATCCGATCGACGATCTCGATCGCTTCATCGCCAGAGAGCCTAACGATAGCGATAGCTCCTTTATTGATGGCTGTAGAGATCGCAACGATCGTATCACTTAGCATCTTTTTCTATCCTTTCTCTAACTGAGCGCATCGCAAGATAGAGTAAGATCGGTGTCGACACCATGACCCAGATCAAGGAAGCGTAGACGATCACATCATTGAGTGATGATACAAACAAGAAATCCAACAATAATATGATGATATTGATAGCTAGTAAGCCAATACTGAACTTAAGTTTCATCTTCATCTCCAAATACAAAATCCTCTTTTATGAGCAAGTCGATCTCTGCTTTCTCATCATGCAAGATACGCCTTGCCTGATTGAGGATAGCTTCTTCGACCATATTGCGAGCCATACGCCCATTGCCACTGACGACATCTTTTCGAGCCTGGACTTTGGCATAGTAAGTTTTAAGCGCACTCATCGCTTCATCAGCTATCCTATAATCTTTAGATCTAGCGATCGATAAAGAGATAGCTAGTAATTCATCTGCTGTATAATCATCGAAATGGATGATATTAGGAAAGCGTGACTTGAGTCCTGAATTAGCTTTCAAGAACTCTTCCATCTCTTTTGAATAACCCGCTAGAATGACGACAAGATCATCACGATGATCTTCCATCCCCTTGACCAGCGTATCGATCGCTTCAAGACCGAACGCATCATCTTTCCCGCGATAAAGGCTATACGCTTCATCGATAAACAAGACACCGCCTAGAGCGCTCTCGATGACCTCTGTAGTTAATGGCGCAGTCTGTCCGACATACTTTGCGACAAGATCGGCTCTTGTCACTTCTACAAGATGTCCTTGTCTTAAGATGCCGACAGATTTGAGAAGTCGTGATATCAAACGAGCGATCGTCGTCTTACCTGTACCAGGATTACCAGTAAAGATCATGTGTTTTGTGACTTCAGCACTCTTTAGTCCCTTAGCTTTTCTGATCTTCGAGACTAAAACATGATCTTCTAGACTTTTAAGGTATTCTTTGACTTTAGAAAGCCCTACGATCTCATCGAGCTCTTTTTGGATAGCTTCTCTTTCTTTCTTGATATCGTCATCCTCAAGCTCAAGGTCATATCTTTTACCATCGATCTCATAAGTGATCGTATCTTTACGCTCAAGTTCTAAGAAACGGATGTCTTTATGTCTTAAAGCGATATCGACGATCTCTTCATAGATCTTATCGATAAGCTTCGATATCGAAAAGACACCATCATCTTCATCATAGGAATCAGCGATATAATTCTTAAGACTATCTTTGATGTCGATCTTGATCGCTAGACGATCAAGACAACGCTCATATAATCTTGAAAGTAAGAGTTCTGTGATAGCCTTGACTTCACTTTTCGCAAGATGTCCCATCCTGATGATATCAGATATCGCATCCATGAAAGCTTTGCCATAGATATCAGCTAAGCGCTCTGGCTTGTCTTGTGTGAGGTAGATGAGGACTTTATCGTTGCCGTCAAGTTTATCGATGACACCTTTATTCAGACCCTCACCTGCATCGACTAGCTGGTTTTTTGAAAAGACATAACGCTTGCCTAGAGTCAAAGATCCTTTGACTGTCAGCTCTGCCAACATCCTTGCAAAAACAGGATGAGCGCTCTCATTTCCTTCAATGACGATGATATCTTTCGCATCATTTAAAGCCACATAAAGATCTTGTAAGAAAAGTGTCTCTTTTGATGGCGACGTATAGCGTGTCATATCGATCGTACTATAGCCAGACATCGTGATCAGTCCATGCCTTTTAAGACTCTCACTAAGCGTCTTCACTAAAAGGTGACGACCACTGCCTCTATGTCCTGAAATGATGATCGAGGTCTCGATCTTTAAAAGGTCTTTACCTTTGAGATATGGCCTTCTAAATGCCATGACGAGCTCTGTTATCGCTTCATCTTGTCCGATGATGACTTCTTTGACTTCTTCAGTTACTCTATCGAAGATCTCCTTTGAATCTCTCACATCCAAGACTTCGACTGTCTCATCTTTTATATCGTAATCTTTTTTGATATCTTCTTTAAAACTAGCTAGATCAAAATCTTTGGCCACTTCTCTGTCGATCCTTTCGATCGTCTTTTGTGGCACTATCTCTTTTAGTTCTTTGAGGTTCTCTTCATTGATCTTGATGATCCGACTCAAGGCATCGTCTGTATCTTTGATGACATCGACCTTAGTTATATCAAGGTCTCTTTTCTTGCCGAAGAGTTCTTCCATCAGACGCTCTTTTTCTTTATTCATCAGCTAGCTCCTTCTTTAAGATGTCGTTGATATTCTTAGCCATCACATCTTTTGAACGACGTAATGCTTGATCGACATAGCTGAGTCCATCCGCATATCCTTTATCATAAAGATCATCTTTGGAAGCTTTTTGCATCTTCTTTAGTTCATCATATAGCGTACCATAGACGACTTCGAGATTCGTTTGGTTGAATGAAGCCTGTTCTAGATACTTATTGAGTGCAGCTAGATGCCCATCGACATAAGATCTTACATTATCCTCGCCATAATCGACATTCTTCATACAATAAAGAAAGATATCAAGGCGGGTCTTGACGGTCTTTGGTACAAGACGTGGTAAAGATGGCCTTTTGAGATACGCTGCTTTCTTCCCTGCTGTATTCTTAAATGACAAGAGGTCTTGATCGCTAGAAAGCTTATTCTTAAGGCTATCGACTGTCTCATCGTTAGCTTTTTGTAGTTCATCGAACATCTTGTCGATCTCTTGGAACTTATCCTTGCTTGCCATCTTCTCCACTTCCTTCATATATAGTGCCAGAGCGTACCAATCCATCTTTCTTTAGCAGTGATTGTAAAGTCGTGATATCCGCTGACAGATCCATGTAGTCATCCTCATGTAGTGATTCATTGATCGTCTTGAGCGCTTCGTTGATCAAAACGATCGTCTTGATGAGTTGTGACTCACATTCCTTAAAATCGTCTGAACCTTTTGATACTTCTAAGAGTGTCCGATAATTCTTTAAGATCTTTAAGAGTATCGGCAGATAATAGTCATATAGTTTATGTATCTTATCGTCATCATTTTGATCTGCAGAAAGATCGATCTGTTTGAGCAAAGCACAAGTCTGATAAAGACCGCTTTTGATCTCTTCTTTTTGGATATCGACATTTAGTGAATTGATCTCACTGATATAGCTTTGTGCTTTTGAAAGCTTCCTTGTCTCTTTCTTTGTTTCAGTCTTCACTTCTTCTTTTACTGTCTTTGCGAAAGTATCAAGTAACTTCACGATCTCATCATAAGTGCTCTGATAGCGATCTTTGAATTCTTTGAGCGTCATGATATATTCTTCACCTTTATAGATCGTTAGATCTGTAAGCTTCTCATAATCGCCACTTTTTGTGACAAGATAGATATCGTCATAGACAGGTAGACGATAATTATCTTTGAAATACTCTTTGAGTTTCTCATCGATCGCCGCTGTATCGACATTTACTTTTGGTTCTCTTGTGCGCATGTTTTTGAAATCAGAGCGAGTATAGCGCACCTCATTTGTACTATTCTTATTTTTAGATATCATATAGATGATAAAGATGACAAAGACGATAGGTATAAGTGGCGCCACAAAGAAAAAGCCGTCAAGGATATTGGCGATGATGATGAAAGCTATGAAAAAACCGAATATCGAACCACCACTACGTACTGGCCTTCTGCCCTTATATCTAGCCATGGCATAATTCTAACATAATCTCGGCCATAAAGAACTAATTAGTGACTCTTCATATGAAAAACAGAAGCGCCGGCTTCTGTTCATCTCTCCATGCCCCAAAGATCTGAGATCGAAATAAAGCGGATATCGTTAGCACATTGTCTAGCCATCGATCTTTGACGTTTATTGTCGCCATCATGTCTTTTCATCAACATCTCTTTATCGACCATATAGCGAACATAGACGACTTTCTTTAATAGGAACCAGGTCGTGACAAGATATCTGATCATAGCTTGTTTGTCTGTAGCTTCCCTGAGCATCTCTTTAGCATTCACACCTAATGCATCAGCCTTCTCTTTAGCTTTCATAAACAGCGTATCGAAATCCGGAACAAACTTTGCGTCATAACTCCTTTGCGTGATACTAGCCTTCTCTTTAAATAGATCATGCATCACTTCCCTAGCATCATCCCTATCGATAGCGACGATATAGTTCTTGTATTGGTTCATGAAAGCTCCCTGTTCTGTAGCTACATAATAAAAGCCAAGAGCTGTGAGATAGTCATCGGTGACGATGACAGCTTTAGATAATGTATCTTCTCTATCATAGAAGATATATGGGCAGATGAGGGCTTGCCTTTCAAGCTTGGTCACATCGCGATAGCGAATGATCATATTCGATATCGATCCTTCCACTAGTAGTATTTGATAGTCGATGATGACTTTGATGTCGCCTCTTTCTTCAAGGATGCCCTTAAGAAAAGCATACTCTTCGTCACTCTGATCGAACCTTAGGATGTACTCTTTCAAATAGCCATTATAACGGCAGTTTTCACCACTCATCTCATGGCTCAAGTAATTGAAAATACTCATAAACGTCTCCTCGTATTTCTACTATGGAAAAAATGATATTCTTTTTTCATATCCAATACAATACCTTCAAGATGAAAAAATGATGAAAAGATACTGAAGTAAGTTTACCCTCGTCGATAAAATAATGTATCATTAGTCTACTGTTGAAAGGAGAGAGAAGATGTTACTTAATGAAACACTCGATCATCTTAATGAGAAACTAGATGAGATAAAGACATATGCTGAAATGCGTAAGAACGATATGCCCCATGATATAAAGGAGAAGATCGATGCGATAGCTCACAGATCACTAAAAGTTATCGCTGATGTCGTCACAAAAGTCGAGGATACAGCTCAAAAGGTGCCTCACGATCAAGAATTTGAAGCTTTCTTAGATCAAGTCAAGGAGAAGTGCGATAGTGCTGTAGCCTATACCAAGATGAAGATAGACGAGGCTGTCGAACTATCTAGACATGATGAGATGCTTAAAGACGCATCAAAGAAGATCCAAGACACTTTTGATGAGATAAGATCTAATGACGAAGTCAAAGAGATGGTCTCCTCGATCAAAGAAGTCTCAGCTTCGATCTACGCTCAGATCGAAGACTATATGTCTAAACCAGAGACGAAAGAAGTCATCGCTAAGGCTAAAGTAGCCACTGTCAACATCGCTGAAAAAGGTGTCAGCGCCCTTAAGAAACTACTTAAAGTCGAAGATCAAGATAAATAATAAAGGCCAGCTTATCGCTGACCTTTTTAAATAATCAAGTTTTATATTATCATCCACCGACTTTATTGCCAGTATATAGCTGATAATAGCGTCCTTTCTGTTCGATGAGTTCATCATGTGTACCACGTTCTATGATACGTCCCTGTTCAAGGACCATGATACAGTCAGCATTCTTGACTGTTGATAGTCTATGAGCGATGACGAAAGAAGTACGCCCATTCATAAGGCAATCCATGCCCTCTTGGACTAGAGTCTCTGTACGAGTATCGATACTGGATGTCGCTTCATCCAAGATGAGTACTGGTGGATCAGCAACAGCAGCTCTAGCGATAGCGATCAGCTGTCTTTGACCTTGTGACAAGTTAGAACCATCGTGTGAGATGATCGTGTCATAACCTTCAGGCAGACGCTTGATGAAACCATGGGCATTCGCAAGTTTTGCGGCCGCTATACATTCCGCATCGCTCGCATCCAAACGTCCATAGCGGATGTTTTCCATGATCGTTCCTGTAAACAAGTGCGTGTCTTGTAAGACCATGCCCAGTGACCTTCTAAGATCGTCTTTCTTGATCTTATTGATATTGATACCATCGTATCTGATCTTACCATCTTGGATATCATAGAAGCGGTTGATGAGATTTGTGATAGTCGTCTTACCAGCACCAGTCGAACCGACAAAAGCGATCTTTTGGCCAGGTGTCGCATACATCTTGATATTGTGTAAGACGATCTTTTCATCTGTATAGCCAAAATCTACATCATCGAAGACGATATCGCCCTCTAACTTCTTATAAGTGATCGTACCATCAGCCTTGTGTGGATGTTTCCAAGCCCAGACATTGGTCTTCTCATCTGTCTCTTCGATCGTGCCATCTTTGTGCTCTTTGATATTGACAAGCTCGACATAGCCATCATCGACTTCTGGCTTCTCTTCTAACATCCTGAAGATACGCTCAGCACCAGCTGTCGCCATGACGACGAAGTTGACTTGTTGTGAGATCTGACCGACAGGCTGTGTCGCATTACGTGATAATGTAAGGAATGATACTAGTGTTCCTAAAGTAAGTGAAGTGAATCCACTCAGTGCTAACATCGCACCAACAACAGCACAGATGACATAGTTGATATTGGCTAAGTTACCATTGATAGGCATGACTGTATTAGAGATCTTATTAGCTTTCTCAGATGCTGCCCTAAGTTCTTCATTGAGCTTTTTGAAATCAGCGATCGCTTTCTCTTCATGATTGAAGACTTTGACGACTTTCTGTCCATCCATCATCTCTTCGATATAGCCATTGACTTTTCCAAGAGAGCGCTGTTGAGCCGTAAAATAGCGAGCTGATCTTGCACTCATCTTCGTCATCGTAAAGAGCATGAGACAGGTCATGAGGAAAGTAATGATCGTTAGTGGAATATCTAAGATGATCATACTGATATAACTTGAGATCATCGTAAAGACGCTGTTGATGAGGTTAGGGATACTTTGCGACATGAGTTGTCTTAAAGTATCGACATCATTGGTATAGATACTCATGATATCGCCATGAGCGTGGGTGTCAAAATATCTGATAGGTAAAGACTCCATATGTGTAAAGAGCTCCTCCCTCAGTCGCAACATCGTACCCTGTCCAACATTGACCATGATACGGTTATAAGTATATGAGCAGATGATACCGATGACATAGAAGAAAGCCATACGTGATAGACCACCAAGTAGTGGACCAGCCTCGAAGACTCCACTCTTCAACATCGGTGTGATGTAGTCATCGATCAGGGCTTGTGTAAACAACATGCCTTGTAATGTACACAAAGCACTAGCGATGATACAGATGACGACGACAAGAAAAGAGAACTTGTAGTTCTTGAGCATATAGCGCAAGACCTGTCCTAAGACTTTCGTCTGTCTTTTCATATCAAATTCCATCGTTACACGACCTTTTGGCATTCTTGTCATCTTAGTCACCTCCTTCATCGAAATCGCCACCGCCTTGGGTCTGCGTTTCATACATCTCTTTATAGATCGGGTTATTCTCGACTAATTCATCATGGGTGCCGATGCCATTGATCTCGCCATCTTTGAGGACGATGATCCTGTCAGCGTCTTTGACTGATGTCACACGTTGAGCGATGATGATCTTTGTCGTATCAGGGATCTTCGTCGCAAAGGCCTCACGGATCTTCGCATCAGTCGCCGTATCGACGGCACTAGTACTATCATCTAAGATCAAGATCTTTGGCTTTTTAAGCAGAGCTCTAGCGATACAGAGCCTCTGTTTTTGGCCACCAGAGACATTAGTACCGCCCTGCTCGATCCAAGTCTCATACTTATCAGGGAATGATTGGATGAAGTCATCAGCACAGGCTAAACGACATGCTTCGATACATTCCTCTTCACTAGCATCTTCATTTCCCCAACGAAGATTGTCTAAGATCGTACCACTGAAGAGCACGTTCTTTTGTAAGACGACAGATACGGCATCACGTAAAGCTTCAAGGTCATAACTTCTGACATCATGGCCACCGACCTTGACTGAACCAGAGGAGACATCATAAAGTCGTGATATGAGATTTACAAGTGAAGATTTACCAGAACCTGTACCTCCAACTAACCCTATCGTCTCACCACTTTCGATCTTGAAAGTCAGATCTTTGAGCGTATCTTCACCTGTACCACCATGTTTATAAGCAAAGAAGACGTTATCAAACTCGATCGAACCATCTTTGATCTCTAAGATCGGATCTTTTGGATCGGCGATATCTGACTTTTCATTCAAGACTTCAGCGATACGTCTAGCACTAGCTGTCGACATCGAGATCATGACGAAGATCATCGACAACATCATCAAGCTCATAAGGATGTTCATGATATAAGAGAACATACTTGTAAGCTCACCAGTCGTCAGGCTTCCAGAAACGACGAATTTGGCACCAAACCAAGAGATAGCGATCATACATCCATATATCGTCAACATCATGATCGGGCCATTGAAAGCTAAGATAGATTCAGCTTTGACAAAGAGATCGTACAATCTTCTAGCCGACTTATTGAACTTGGCCGTCTCAAACTTCTCTCTGACGAACGCCTTGACGACTCTGATCGCTGTGACGTTCTCTTGGACATCTGCATTTACAGCGTCGTATTGTTTAAAGGCAAGTGAGAAGATCTTGGTCGTCTTTGACATTATGAACATGAGTGCGATACCTAAAAAGACCATCGCAATAAAATACACAAAGCTCAGATCAAGTGAGATGACGATCGCCATCGCCAAAGAGCAGATCAGAGTGAGTGGCGATCTTACGGCTATACGCATACACATCTGATAAGCATTTTGAACGTTTGTAACATCAGTCGTCATACGTGTGACAAGACCAGCTGTCGAATATTTATCGATATTAGAAAAAGAATAATTTTGGATGTTCTCATACATCGCATCTCTTAGATTGGCCGCAAAACCTGTAGATGCTGTTGATGCAAAACGCCCTGCTAAGATACCAAACACAAGACTCAAGATCGCTAAGACCACCATGATCGAACCATAGAAGTAGACATTCTGCATATCTCCAGCTTCGATACCTTTATCGATGATCGCTGAGATGACAAAAGGGATCAAGATCTCCATGAATACTTCTAAGGCAGTAAAGATCGGTGTCAAGATCGATACAGTCTTGTATTGTTTGACTTGTGCAAGTAGTGTCTTGATGACATTCATTGATACTACCTCCTTTTCACTCTAAGTTTTTTTGGATCTTGTGCAAGATCTTAAATAAGGTCTCTACCTCTTCATCGCTCAAGCCCTCTGCCATCTTTGCCTCAAGCTCGATGATCTTTTTATCTTCCATCATACAGAGCTCGATAGCTTTTTCAGTAAGCTCGATACGTCTTGAGCGCTTATCTTTGTCAGAGACACTGCGCATGACTAGACCTTTCTTCTCCATCGCTTTTAAGATCTCAGTGGTCGTACTACGGCGCAAACGAAAGTTCACTTCAAGGTCTTTTTGGTGGACATCACTATCTCTATGATGCCAGATATAGATCAAGAACCAGTGCTGCATGTTAGTTGGACCATCAGCGATCTCGATATCGCGCATCTCTTCAAAGGTCTTACGTCGCATAGCATTTGCTGTCCCGACTATTTCAAAACCTATCTTTTTTTTGCACATATGCCCTCCTTTTTTTGTTAGGCTTTGAACATTTTAATCATTCATCATCTGAATGTCAACAGCTTTTTTATCTCTATTTTAAAGATAGCCATAAATATCGACATACTGTCATTTTTATCTTTAACTTATGATCACAGAGTATTAAAATATAGACATCAAAAGGAGGAGCATATGGAAAAAGTACCAGGAAAAAATGGTGAAGTCTACATCCCTTATGACAAACGTGAAGGCGCTAAGTCTGTCGTCTATTTCACACGTGATCTTTCGAGTGCAGGACTTAAGAAGATCTATGAAAAGATCAGCTCTGTTTTAGAAGGCAAGATCGCGATCAAACTGCATACAGGCGAGAAACATGGCCCAAATATCATCCCTCGTCCTTGGGTCGAGACTCTGATCAAAGATGAGATACCTAACGGGACGATCGTTGAGACGAATACTTATTATGAAGGAGATCGCTATACAACAGAAGATCATCGTGAAACACTGAAAGTCAATGGCTGGACTTTCTGCCCTGTCGATATCATGGATGAAGATGGCACTGTCGATCTTGAAGTCAAGGGTGGCAAATGGTTCGATCACATGACGATGGGCAAAAATATCACCAACTATGACTCCCTTTTAGTCTTGACACACTTCAAGGGTCATACACAAGGCGGCTTTGGTGGCAGTGCTAAGAATATCGGTATCGGTTGTGCTGATGGCCGTATCGGCAAAAAGATGATCCATACGACACCAGGTTCTCCTGATATGTGGGACATCCGTAAAGAGGAATTCATGGAGAGGATGATGGAGAGTGCTAAAGCTGTCGTCGACCACTTCGATCCACATATCGCCTTCATCAATGTCATGCGCAACATGTCAGTTTCTTGTGATTGTGAAGGTACAGCAGCAGCACCTGTCGTCACACCGAACGTCGGTATCTTGGCTTCTCTTGATATCTTAGCTATCGACCAAGCATCAGTCGATCTGGTCTATGCGATGAAAGAAGAAGATCATCATGCCTTAGTTGAAAGGATGGAGTCAAGACATGGTCTAAGACAACTCACATATATGAAAGAACTTGGTATGGGCAATGACTTATACACACTGATCGATCTTGATCATGATGAAGTAGAGATCGATGCGAAAGAAGCTGTAAAAGACGTCGTTCCATTCACTGAATAGTTTAAAAAGATGCGAGAAAGTCTGAGTAAACATAGACTTTGCTTGCATCTTTTTCATTCAACGATCATCCAATATCAACTTTATGTAAAGAAGGAGTTTTATGCGTACAAGGATCTACAATAAATGTACTGATCAAGAAATAACAGAATATCTTGATCGAGGTGGCGATACTTTGTTTATCGGCATTGGAGTCACGGAACTTCATGGACAATTACCAGTCGATTGTGAAAGCATCTTGACTGAAGGTGTAGCACTAGCTATGGCTGAAAAAGCAGATGGCTTAGCTCTCATCAATCTGCCCTACTTTCATGCAGGAGCGACAGCTATCGGAAGAAGCACCATCAACATCTCTATCAAAGCTGGCTATGATTATCTTTTGGCATTGATCTATGCTGTATATAAGCTAGGATTTAAAAAGATCGTCATGATCAGTGCCCATGGCCCCGCATATCTAACGATCAATTCCGTCTGTATGGATTTCTTCCATGCTACTCACAACCCGATCTTGCACATCGATCTTCCTCATGCTATAAAGATCGCAAAAGAAAATGGCTGGCAGGGTAGTGGTGATATGATGGATGATATCAATGATCTCATCTATGGAGCATATAAGATCATGCATCAGTTAGAGTATATCCCTGTCATCAAAGACTTTGACAAAGAAGCTTTCTTAGCTAAACGCAAGGAAGGGAACCAAAAACAGTGGTTTAAAAAAGACCTGCATAAACTGAACTTTTCGACTGGTGGTTTTGGTTCATATTATGCTGAACTTGAAGAACATGGCGGTCTTGAATATTCGACATCAGAAAAAGAAAGAGAAGAAAGAGGAGAAAGAGGTCTTAGATCACTTTATGATCTTATCGAAAGATTCGATCCTAAGCATTTCTTAGATCTTTTAGATGCCCTAGATGAAGCGGTCAATGACGACATCATCAAGCGCTTCACGCACCTAGATAACGGTATCCCATACAAGTGATATGTCAATAAAGATCATCTTTTTTGACATCGATGGCACCATCGTCGATATGCAGACTAAGTCGATGACTTGCCGCATGGAAAAGACTCTAAAACTTTAAAAGACGAAGGTATCATCATCTGTATCGCTACCGGACGCTCACCAGTACAACTCACTCAGTTTTCTAAGATCGAGTTCGATGCTTATCTGACGTTCAATGGCTCATATTGTTTTACGAGTTCTGGAAAGAAGATCTTAAGTGACGCGATACCAAAGAAGATGTCCTCAAGATCATCAAAAACGCCACCAAGATCGGTCGACCATTATCGATCGCCACTGACAAGATCACCATATCTAATGGTCAAGACGAAGATCTTATTGCCTATTATGCCTTCGCAAATGGCAGGTCCTACATCAGTGATGAGTTTGATGACATCGCTAAAAACGATGACGTCTACCAAATGATGGTAGGAGCGACAAAGGATCAGTATGCCAAGCTTTTAGATGGTGTGAAAAAAGCTAAGATAACTGCCTGGTGGGATAGAGCCGTCGATATCATTACAGTGACTAGCGGCAAAGGGCGAGGCATCAAAAAGATCTTGGAACATTATGATATAAAAGAAGATGAGGTAATGGCCTTTGGCGATGGCAGAAACGATATCAAGATGTTGAAGATCGTCGGACATGGCGTAGCCATGGCCAATGCGACTTCTGATGTCAAAGCCTGTGCTGATGATATCTGTGGTGATGTCGCAGATGATGGTATCTATCATTACCTCGCAAGTAAAGGTATCATCTGACGATATAAAAACTTTTTTGCTCGCTTACCTTAGATCATTGAACCAAAGTGGTCTACCAGCAAGCGTCAAAGCTTTATATATCCCATCGATATCTGTGCCATATAGCTTATCGAAGAGCTCTTTATGATCAAGACGCGCTAAGACATAACTGGCGCGCTCTTTTTTTATTTCTGGATAGACACGCGTCAGATCCTCATAGACTGACGTCTTGACGATGACTGAAGGCGCATACTTGAGGGCATAAGAGATAGCTTTATTGAGAGCCTCAAGTGAAAGATAGACGACTTCATCGATCATTGCGACATCAGTGCCTAAAGTAAGTGAGAAATAAGCACGTAAATGATCATAGCTATCATAGACCGCAAAGATACCAGTGTCCCTGACCTTGAGCGCTTCGATCTTCTTCTCATAGAAATGTACATCTCTGACTTCAAAGCCATCAAAACTGCGCATCATCTTGGCATATACTTCAAGCATCGCCACAGGATCAACAAGTGGCTTTATATCACTGGTATCATCCATTCTGAAACTATACTTATCAAAAAAGTAAAGATAGCGCGGATAAAGATGTTTAAAACCGTGATGAAGATAAAGCTGGGGTCTTGATGTCTTGACTAGTGATATAAGTTCACTGTGCTCTAACATATCGATAGTTGCCATGATCAGTTCTTCTTCGATCTTTTTATCTTCATCCAAGATGACGACGTCATCAAGAAGAGACACCTTTAAGAAGTGGTTTTTTAATTTAAGCGTCAGTGGACGAGCCTTGATATATGCTAGGATATCCTCATCATCAAAATAAGCATAATACAAAGAACCATCATCGATGCTGAAATCAGCTTCAGCATAAGATAGTTTCACGCTCTTTGCGAGCTCACATAATTTAGCTTTCTCTTTATCGGTCGTTAGACGTATCATCTTCATCATCCTTTATCTTGAAATCGACATCGATCACGTCACTGTCTTTTGGTTTTCTAGCATCATATCTTTCGATGTGCTCAGGCTCATCTTTCCTTTTAAGACGTGCCAAGATAAAGATAGCTAAAGCAGCAACGATAACGATGATGATCAGCCACTTGATAAGTGGCCAAAGTAACCACACGATGAGGATCGTAAAGATCCAATAAAGTAAAGATCTTGTATCTTGCATCTTACATTCCTTTCGCGATCTCGTGTATCTTGACTAAACGATGTTTGAGTCCAGATTTTGAGATCTTTTCACCATATCTTTCTTCGTATCTCACACATAGTTCGCTAAGTGAAAGATCACGATCAGTAAGTCTTAATTCAATGACTTTCTTGAGTTTTTCATCCAACACTTCATATCTTGGGCTCTTGATGATCTTCTCCATATCAGTGATCTGTTCTGCTGAAGCTTTAAGCGACTTCATCTCATTTGCGATCTCACAATTGTTGAGACGGACGATACTATTAGTGAAGTCTCTTTGGATGCGAGCATCCTCAAACTTCATCAGCGACTCAGATGCACCTACGCACCTAAGAAAATCAGAGATGTCATCAGCCTTCTTGACATAGACGACGAATTTGTTACGTCTTTTTGTAAACTTAGCTTCGATCATAAAACGTGACAAGAGTTTGATCGTAAATTGAGCATGGTTGATACTCATAAAAGAGATCTCTAAGTGATAATCACTTTTTGAAGGATCGTTACATGAGCCAAAAGCCAAGAAAGCGCCTGCCAAATAAGCTCTAGCACAACAATCCTTTTGGATGATGTGATAAAGCGGGTGCTCTAAAAGTAAGCCTTTAGTGTTATAGAGACCTAGATCCGATAGGATCTCGTTGGCTCTTTTTCTTACAGTCAAAAGATAGATATTGTTCTTTCTGAGATTCGTCTTCTGCATGACGACTAGTTCATGATCCAGATCTTGATATCTCTCCTTAAGTAGGACTTTGATGCGTCCAGCAGTGATAGGACTCTCGGTCCTGATAAGTAAGTCTAGTGACCCATTTGAGATCTGGATGCTACTGGTCAATTGGATCAGAGCACTGAGCTCTGCTCTCAGACAATGATCTTTGAGCTCATTTTTTGAGATCTCTTTTTTTATCTCTGTCGTAAAAGACATCAAAGGCGCTCCTTTATGATCTTCTCTGTCACTGCTTTGATCTTATATGGGTCATGACGCACGAGATTTCTAGAGAAGTCTAATAAGTCATAAGGCATGACTTCGATATCAAGATCATGATGATCGATGACTTCGATAGAATTCTCAAGAAGATAACGCTCTTTGATCGCACTTGGGATGACGTCGTCATGCTTGACCACAAGATCGATCTTAGCCCCATGTTCCATCATCGCTTCGACGTGATCTTTAAGATCATAGTCGAAAGTCTCGTTATTTTGCGTCATGCAGTTTGCGAAGTAGACTTTGTAGGCTTTGGTCTTCGCTATCGCTTCTTTGATCTTTGGGATGATGATATTAGGGATGATCGACGTATAGACACTACCGATACCATAGACCAAAAGATCAGCGTCGAGTATAGCTTTTATCGCACTATCCGTAGCTTCAGGTTCTTTGTCATAGAAGACTTTCTTGATGTGGTGATTATAACTTGGGATATTTGCTTCACCTTTGACGATCGTATCATCATCCATCTTCGCATATAAAGTTATGATATCTAGTGATGAAGGTATGATCTCTGCTTTGACTCCCAAAGCCTCCTTCAAGGTGGTGATCGCTTTTAGAAAAGACCCTTCAGTATCCGTTAGAGCCGTCATCATAAGATTACCTAGATTATGACCGATGATATCAAAGTCATCACTATAGAGTGCTGATGAGAAACGATAAGCCAAAAGATCAGAGATAAAATTATCTTTAGTCCTTAGCGCTAATAAGACATTGCGGATATCTCCCATGGCTGGGATATTATAGAGTGAGCGGATACGACCAGTAGAACCACCATCGTCAGCGACTGTAACGATCGCTGAGATAGCGACATCTTCGATCTCTTTGATACCTTTTAAGATCGTCGATTGACCATGTCCACCACCGATGACGACGATCTTCTTCATGATAGCTCCCGATGTGACTTGAGGCACGAGTAAGTATCCTTATAATGGGCATACAACCAATTAGTGACACTGACGCTACGGTGTTGACCACCTGTACAGCCGATCGCGATCGTCAGATGACGCTTGCCTTCTTTGACATATTCTTTAAAGATATGGTCAAGATATGTTACGATGATCGAAAGATATTCTTTCGTCTTTTGGTTATCTATCACATAGTCATATACTTCTTTATCATTTCCATTTAGTTTCTTGAGTCTCTCATCATAGAAAGGATTGTCTAAAAAGCGCGTGTCGATCACGATATCCGCATCCATAGGCAAACCTCTTTTATAACCAAAAGATTCAAAAGAAAGTGTGAAACGATAGTGATTGTCGATGCATAAAAGTTCTTCGATATCTTTCTTTAGCTCATATTGTCCCATATCACTAGTATCGATGACTTCAAACTTCTCAGCATAACGATCCAAGATATCCTTTTCGATCATATAAGCTTCTTCAAGCGTATTGGCTTTATTCGTAAGTAGAAGCGGATGTAGGCGACGAGTGAATTTATAACGATTGAGGATGACTTCCTCATCCGCATCAAGTAAGACCAACTTAGCATTCACATGTAAGTTATCGAGCACTATAAAATAATTGTCGAGATCATCGATACTGACAGTGATCGCCACTTTATCATATTTATGGCTGTTGTCGTTTTCGATAAGATCGACGAGCTCTTTTAATAATTCCGCTGGAAATTGATCTATACAAAGATAACCTAGATCTTCTAAGACATTTGAGACGCTGGTCTTACCAGCTCCCGATAGACCACTTACTAAGACGATATCTTTTGTCATATCTTGATTATAACACACTAACTATCAGCTTTTAATTCAAGTATCATATCCCTGAGCTCAGCCGCTTTTTCAAATTCCATCGCTTTAGCTGCTGCCTTCATCTCCTTAGTCAAGGAAGCTATCAGCTCATCACGATCTTTCTTCGTATGGACCTTCTTCTTCATGAACTTCTTAGCCATCTCTTTAGTCTCTTTACCATGGATAGGTTCACGGATCTCTTTTTTGATCGTCGTTGGTGTGATGTGATGCTTTTCGTTATAAGCCTCTTGGATCAAACGTCTTCTTTTTGTCTCAGCGATCGCTTTTTGCATCGAGTCAGTTATCGTATCACCATACATGATGACACGCCCCTGAGCATTTCTGGCAGCCCTTCCTATCGTTTGGATAAGTGATCTTTCCGAGCGCAAAAAACCTTCTTTATCCGCATCGAGTATCAGGATCAAAGATACTTCAGGAATATCGAGCCCTTCACGCAAAAGGTTGATACCAACTAAGACATCATAAGTGCCCTTTCTAAGTTCAGTAATGATCTCTGTACGCTCTAAAGTCTTCGTCTCATGATGAAGATAAGCGACTTTTAGATCTTGTTTCTTTAAGAAGTCCGTGAGATCTTCAGCCATCTTGACCGTGAGTGTCGTGATCAGTGTCCTTTCATCTTTTTGGATATTAGCTTTGATCTCCTCCAAGATATCATCGATCTGCCCTAAAGTCGGACGCACTTCGATATTAGGATCTAAAAGACCTGTCGGTCTGATGATCTGCTCAATGACTTCTCCATGTACCTTGTCAAGCTCAAAATCGCCAGGTGTCGCACTGACATAGATGCTCTGATCGGTGACTTCCATGAACTCATCAAAAGTCATAGGACGATTATCTAAGGCACTAGGAAGACGAAAACCATATTCCACCAGGGTCTCTTTGCGCGATCTGTCCCCGTGATACATACCGCGTATCTGTGGTAAGGAGACATGTGATTCATCGACCACCAGTAAGAAATCATCTGGAAAATAATCAAAGAGATTGAAAGGACGTTCATGATGATATCTTCCATCGATATGTGCTGAATAGTTCTCGATACCACTGCAGATCCCGAATTCTCTAAGTGATTCAAGATCATAGCGCGTTCTTTGTTCGAGACGTTCTTTCTCCAAAGGTTTATCTTCTTTTTCAAAATAGGCAAGACGCTCTTCTAATTCTTTTTCGATCGAATCACAAGCCCTAAAGATATCTCTTTGATCACGTGCATAACCTGTAGCTGGAAAGAAATTGTAGACAAGATAACCATTTAAGACTTCTTTAGTCAGCGGATCGATCTCCGTGATCCTTTCGATCTCATCATCATACATCTCGATACGGATGATGAATTGATCAGTATAGCCCGGTACGACTTCGATCGTATCTCCTTTGACTCTGAAAGTCGATCTTAGCTGATCTATATCATTTCGCTTATATTGGCGTGCGACGAGCTTTTTGATGAGATCCTGCCTGTCGATCATATCACCGACCTTTAGTGTGAAGAACATATCGTGATAACTCTTAGGATCACTTGAAGCATAGATACAAGCGACAGAAGCTACGACGATCGTATCTCTTCTTTCTAAAAGCGAATTATAAGCACTCATTCTGAGCATATCGATCTCATCATTGGTCATCGCACTCTTTTCGATATATGTGTCAGTCTTAGGGAGATAAGCTTCTGGTTGATAATAATCGAAGTTCGAGACAAAATACTCTACGCGATTTTTCGGAAAGAGCTCTTTGAATTCTGAATACAATTGACCAGCTAGAGTCTTATTGTGGGCAAAGACCAGTGTCGGCTTATTGACTTTAGCGATGACATTAGCGATCGTAAAGGTCTTACCTGTACCAGTAGCACCAAGTAGGACTTGATATTTCTTCCCATCGATGATGCCCTGTGTCAGCTTGTCGATAGCTTCTGGCTGATCGCCTGTCGGCTTGAAAGGTGCGACTAATTCAAACTTCTGCATATCAAAACTTAAATGGTAGCTCATCTACCACCTCGATAGATAGATCAGATAGACGCTTTTTAGCGATACTACGATAATGATCAGTAGCTAAAGAATCTGGACGATGAGCATCGACACCGATGATAGCTTTGTTTCCAACTTCCGATGCGATCTTCCAAAATCCAGCACAAGGATAATGTGCTTCTCTTCCTTCATCTTCGATGCGCATACCTTCAAGATTATATTCAAGTAAGACATCATTCTCTTTGGCATAGCGACAGATCTTATATGAGATATCTCTAGCAACATCATCAAAGACTCTCCTTGCACGCATGAAGACATCAGGATGACAAAGATAAGAGTAAAGGCCCGTTTTTAGTCCTTCGATCGCTCCCATAAGATAGCGTTCCATATAGATATCATCACTACAGACACGACCATAATACTCACGATACTCGTCAGTCTTATAGAAGTGATTACCAAAGATGATATAATCGATATCATACTTTTTGATCATCTCTTTAAGTGAGTCCATATACTCTGGGAAATACTCACATTCAAGACCAAGCAAGATCTCGATCTTAGAAGCATATTTCTCTTTAAGCTCTCTGATCGATATGACATAGTCTTCGATCATATCAAGATCCATCCTCGTATTCGACGAAAAGGGCTCTTTATAAGCCCAAGGCGTATGATCAGAGAAACCTAATACTTCATAACCATTCTCGATAGCACTCAAGACATATTCTTCATCTTCGCCTTGCGCGTGCTTACAACGTTTTGTATGTGTATGATAATTAGCCTTCATTTGCTTCTCCTAGCAACATCATCGCACTCATGAATTGATCATCCAAACTTTGATCAGAGAATGCTAGTGTATACATACATGAGACGATATATTCATATGTCTCTGTATCTAAGACTTCAACAGTATCAAGACCTCTTTGAGACAATAGATCATTGATCGCCTCAAGTGTATCTTCATCAAAATAGCCATCATTTCTTATATCATAGCCCATAAAGACTAAAGCATCTTGAATGAGTCTTGTGTATTCACTGACCGTATCGATCGCATAAGTCGTACCTTCTTCTAATGGATAGAAGACCTCCGTATAGACACTATCAAGTTCAACTTCATAATCTGGTGTGATACCAATCTCATGGATCGAATTACCATTAGGGCTTTGCCAATACATCGAGGTGAGTCTTAAAGTCGAACCGTCAGATAAAGTGAGCAATGATTGAACGACACCTTTACCATAGGTCGTCTTACCAAGTGAGACAGCATTTGGATGATTTTCTTTTAAAGCCATCGTCAAAACTTCGGCAGCACTAGCCGTATTAGCATTCGTCAAGATGACGATCTCTTCGATATTATCAAAGTAACTATCGACCTTGACTGTCGAGACATATTCTGTGCCATCTTTATCGACTTCTCGCATGACGACAGAGTTCTTTGGCATGAAAAGCCCAGCGATATCTTCAACAGCAGAAGCATAGCCACCACCATTATCTCTAAGATCTAAGATAAGTTTATGATAATCGCGATACTCCTCAAGGTAAGCTTTACAATCTTCATAAGTATCAAGACCAAAAGAATAGAGCTCCATGACTAACACATCATCGACAGGATAGACATAGACACTGCTGTCGACATCACCACGATAGACCGTGATATCAAGCATCTCGCCATCACGCATGATCGCTAGGTCCACTTCTGACCCATCTTCACCTAAAACGATATTCTGTAGGTCCGTATTGACCATACCCGAACAGCTCTCACCATTGACAGACTTGATGATATCACCAGCCATAAGCCCAGCATCAGAAGCTGGTGATCCTTCATAGACTTGTGTGATGACAAAACCTGAGGTCGCTAAGCGATAAGTAACACCGATACCGACAAATTCGACATTGAGTGAACTATTATATTCATCCATCTCTTCTTTACTAGCATATGTCGTATATGGATCATCCGCAAAAGTCGTCATCCCATAAAGAGCTTGATCATATAATGTACTGACTAGATCTTCATGCTCATCAGCATACAGCCAATAGTTTTCAAAATAATAGGCGATCTCTTCAAATTTACCTGTGTCAAACTCTTGCGAAGGCTTCATATTGAAACGATATGAACCAAGTAGAACTCCACCTTCAAAGACTAAAAAAAGAGCCACGATAACGATGATGATCTTATAGAAGAAACTGGTGCGTTTCTTCTTCTTTTCTTCACGTTCAGATCTAAGCATCTGCTTTTTGAGCTTGATGCGTATCACTTCATCTTCTTTCTTTTCTGTATCTATTTCCTTAACTTCATTTTCCATGAGTTTTATGATAAAGCTCTAGGCTATAAAAGTCAAAGAATTAAGCTAGAGCTCTAGTATTCAAAATAGCGATCTGCAGCCCTTGAACCATTCTTTAAGAGATAATTATAGTGATAATTCAAGACAGCAACAGCTGTCCCTTTTTGGCCTGTATCATACTTTTTTGCGTAGGCTCTTATCTCAACTTTACTTAATGCATCAAAGCCATCACGACTTTTGATATCTCCATACGTCACACCACTCGTCTCATCAAAACCAACAACTTCATATCGATCATATGTAATGACCTTATCTCCATAATAAGCATATAGCACAGCTTCATAAGGCGTGAAATCATCTGACCAAGATAATTCAAAAGTATTAGTCGTCCAAAAGAAAGGCTTACTAGGAAAAGTAATGTCCGCTTCAAAAAGCATCGTGATACTCTCATCACGACTTACTTCACTAGCTCTTACTTCTATAACCGCATCTTCTTCATGATAAAGGTTTGGCAAAACTAAGACGCCAATGACAAATACCCAAAACACGATAACAAGTATGATCACGATCTTATTTTTCATAGTATTCCCTCTACATGCAATATAATACCATGAAACAAAAAAAGAAGGCCCCAAAGAGCCTTCATCATAAGATAGTTCTATTATCTAGTGCTTGTATCTACGATCATGAACTTGATGACACATGCATCATATTCATCTGACCAGATATATTCATCACCGAATTCTTTCTGACACTCTTTAGTATTAGATGGTAGATCTTTTGATGGTGATGATGGACGGTATGATGGGCGATCGTTATTCTCTACAATCGTTTCATATGCAATAGCGTAAACTGAGAATCGATCCGATGATAATTCTAGTTTTCCATCTTGATCAAGGTCTCTAAGATATCCGATCTTATCAATACTCCCATTATGTTCTCTCACCACATAATAGTCTCGATCTTCTTTTTCCATCTCCTCAGAAATCTCGACATCAAAGTATACTTTAGAAGGCAATTGATCAACCTTATACTTTGCCGTATTTTTATCATCATCAACAACAACGACATAGATGGATATATCAAAGAATTTGCTAGAACTTGGATATTTTCTTAAGATAGAATCCTTTGCTTCACTATCGACGTCGTTCGATATCTCGATTTCGATCCAGATGCTTGAGCCGTCATTATGAGCAGCTTTTATTTCACTTAAAGCAGATGGATCATCGAACTTAAGTCCATCATATTTATTATCATTGATTAAATTTTCTATCGCAGTTCTTATCTTCACAATTTCACTTTGATCGATAGTTACACCGTCAACATCATTCTTTACGAGCGAAGAAATGAGGTACGAAGTATTATCGACGATTATATTATCTTGGTCAATGATTCTTGCATCGTAGTTTAAACAACCATCTTCAGCGATTAATACCTTAACATTAGCCTTTCCTTGTGTACTGCTGTTCAATAGATCAAGCTCTCCATAGACTTTTATAGAGGGATCGTTAGTATTTTCCGCTTCTATGTTGTGACCGTTTAGATCAATTGACACTTTCGATGTCGAAGGGATATTTATCACTTCTCCATCAGACAGTTCAACATCATTATGTAGCATAATATCTATTTCTGCGTCACTAGAGAGATTTTTGATTGGTGATATGTCGGAATATGATCCACCTTTGATATCGACTGTATTACTAGAATCAGACCATTCTCCCTCTGTCTTATCATTGTTATTAAATGTATAAGTCTTTATAGCTTCACTCTTTTCAGATGTAAATGTGCCATTTTCGATAACCACTGTTTCAAGCTTTTTGTAGCCATCTCGTTTAACGATAGATATTGCAGCGCCATCACTAATCGCACCGTCATTTTCTGTTTTTGAAATAGATTCGCTTGTAGTGCTAATAGATGTTTCTTCGCCCGTGATGTGCAAGTTACCAGCGCACATTTGTACACCGACATATTTAGCATCTATTTTAGAATTATCTATTCTTACTGTTCCTGAGCTTGGGAAGTAGATACCATGGCCATTTTCAACAGTTAATGTTGAATCAATCAATTCAATGTTATTATTTTCTTCTGTTCCATTGGTAATTATTCCGTAATCTCCATTTACAGTTAGATCTACATTATCCATAACTATAGATCGATTATTCTCTTGATCACTACCAGAACCAGCGCCTATAAGGTGTACACCATCTCCATTAGAAATGATAGTGCCGTTTTTGATCGTAAGTTTGACATTAGGATAATTTATATCTATCGCAACATCTGAACCGTTGTAATGATATGTGTGACCATTAAGATCAAGTGTGGTGGATGCGCTACCAGATGAGATAGAATCATTGCCAATATAATCATTCAATAGCGTTATATTATGATCAAAAGCTTTCTTTGCCGCATTTGCATATGAACCATAAATCCTTTCAGTGCCATCTTCACCCGTTACCTTGAACATCCCGTTTGTAAAATATGAAGCGTTACTATCTGTATATAGCAAATAAGCAGATGACCCTAGAACAATAGGATCTTTCCCGGATGTTGAAATGAGTTTCACATTCCCCTTAATATCAGCAGGTAGTTCAAACTTACTGTTGCCAGGTCTAAACTCAACCGGTATATCTCCTTTGATCTCACCACCAGTATTTTTGTGATTGATAATGGTCATAGTGTTGTCCATACCTTCAGTAGGTTTTGCACCATAGTTAGTTCCTAGTTTAATAACAGAATTACCAGCTTTAACAGAGGAGCCATCGATACTATACCCGTTCATATCTAATGTTATACCGTAATTCTTAGATGAAACGCTTTTTGTTAGAGTGACATCTTTTAACAGCGTTATGGTGCTGCCATTTGTTGCGTTGCTTAAAGCTGAACTCAACGATAAGTAATATTTTACATTTCCGTCAATATCTTCTACTTTTGCTTCAGATTCATTAGGGTCCTCTTTAATAATAAGATCTCCATTGTCCCCTTTTTGTGGAGCGTATCCTTCCTTGAAGATGTTTGTTTTATTAGATAATTTATTATCATCGCATTTGAAAGTTCCGCCACTGATCGATACCGCAGATCCTTCAGTTGCATTGATGAGATAAGATTCTTCACTAGTACTATAAAAGCTTCCACCAGTAATTTCTAGTTTACTGCCATCATTAGTATCGATTACACGTTTTCCAGAGCTGAATGTACCGCCAGAAATAGTTATTGAACCGGCATTAGCTTCGCCGTCGTAATGATTGTTGCCAATAGCAACGCCATTCTCGGAGATTATCGTACCACCAGAAACCGTTGCCGAATTGGCGTTGAAAACGGCATAATAGCTTTCGGTCTTTTGTTCAATGTTACCACCGGTAATTTTTAAAACTCCGTAATCGTCATTTTTAACGACAATTTTACCACCATAGAAATTCCCACTTTCGATATTTAGTGTAGCTTTATGGTTGCCTTCACTTGGCTTTGGCTCATTACTGCCATTTTCAGCTTTTGTACTGTCTTGCCATCCATTTCCAATCAAGCTTGAATAAAATCCGCTATTTGAATCAGAAAACTTAACAACAGTGGTACCATTTATTTTCATAGTTCCAAAATTCTTTAAAACATAGTACGAATTGCCACCATCGTCTTCACCGCTAACACTACTTTCTTGAGATCTTAAATAAGTTCCTGCAGATAAAGTTATAGTTGAGTTGATATTGTTATACACTGCTGCTTTTGCATGGCTAATGTTATCAACAACTCCAGCTTTAGAAGAAGAACTATCTATTAATTTGATAAAGTCAATATAAACTTCACCAATTTGGGTATTCTTAATTAACCAATATAGATCGTGTTATTTTACCAATTTTGGTATATGATACGATCTATATTTATGCATTCATTTATCATCCTTACACCTTAGATATCTAAGGTGTAAGGATGAGGCGCTCATTCATCGATCATGTCGATCACATCCTTCATTCGGTATGATTGACCTACGATATTGATGATATGCGAATGATGCAGTAATCGATCAAGGATAGCGTTAGCTATCACTGGATCTTGAAAGATGCTCGACCATTTAGACAAGCTTTGATTAGTGGTTATGATCGTCGATCGATCTTCATATCTTCTTGATATCAGTTGAAAGAATAAATTAGCGGAAGATCTATCGAAATTGACATAGCCGATCTCATCAATGATAAGTAACTTATAACGATCGATCATCTTTAGTCGTCTTTCTAGTCTCCCTTCAGATTCAGCTCTTTTCAATTGTTCGATGAGATCTTGGAAGGTATAGAAATGAGTGCTGCATCTATTCTTGGCAGCTTCGATCCCAATGGCTGTAGCTAGATGGGTCTTGCCTACACCTGACGATCCAAGGAATAGGACATTCTCTTTATTTTCGATGAATCTCAATGATAATAGATCACTTATCTTAGCACGATCAACGCTTGGTTGGAAGTTGAAGTCAAAGTCATCGATCGTCTTATAAAAAGGGAAGCCAGCTGTTTTGACACAGGCTGATATCGCTCTTTTATGCCTTAAGTCGAGCTCTTTTTCACTTAATTCATATAAAGCGTCAACGACGGTCTTTTGATCACTTGTGATCATATTAAGATAGGCTGGGATACTGTCTTTGATCGCTAAGAGATCTAGATATTCAAGATTGTTTAAAAGCTTATTATAATTAGTCATAGTCTTCGTTCCTTATCGATATTAGCTAATCTTTTTAAGTTTCTCTCTGCCATCTCTTCGATATCAGCACCAGCGTATCTCATTGATGATCGTAGACCATCTATATAGTGATCTTTATCGTAGTTGATCCTAGATTGTGATATATTATGGATAGCTATAAGATCACTTCGGTGATAGATGTAGATCTGATCATTGATCGGATAGATATCGACATATCCGCCAATGTGATCTTTGGGCACTGAATACCTATTCCCTTTATAGTTGACCAATAGTGTTGATGGTACTTGTACTCTTATGTGTTCATGAAGATGAGTTTCAAGTAAGCTTTGGTTACCGATCGGTGATAGGTATTCTTTTTCTTTCCTGAATAACGTGACTGGTGGGATCTTAGTCGATTGATTGATCTCAGTATTACATTGCGATGTGATGACATTCTCGATCACATCGATAAGTTCATCAACGCTTTCAAGCTCACCATCATAAGGTCTTAACCAATTGACGAAACGATTCGCACTTTCACATTTGCCTTTCGTCTCAGGACTTTTGACTTTCGCTAGTTTTAATTTGACTCCAAGATCTTTCATAAGGGCTTTAAAGCGTGGCTGGACTTTCTTGCCATCTTTCGTTATCGATACGATCGCTGCCATATTATCGGTCAGAGCTTCTTTAGTAACACCACCGATCCTTTTAAATACCTCGATCATACATCTTATCGCATCATCTAACGTGCGGTAAAACGAGAAGATGAAGATGTGTTCTCTTGAATAGCCAAGTGTAGCACTGAAGACATTGAACTCTATCACTTCACCATTTTTAAGTGTGATCTTTAAGTCTTCTTTCCAATCAAACTGTAACTGCTCTCCTGGCTCTGTCTCGAATAAAACGTGAGCTTTAGTACATTTGACTACCATGATACCTTTGCGCCTTGTATAGGCTTTAAAACTGTTATATGCGCCTGGTAAGTCTTTATACTTATTTTTGAGATATTGATAGACTGACATCTTATATGTACCCGTCTTCCTTAAAAGCTCTCGTATCTCTTCCTCATAGGGATCCCATATGCTTGTATAGATCCTCTTTTTCCTATCTGGTACTTTACCAAGTTCAAAGCACAACTTGATGAAGTGGCGATCAACACCATAGCGTCGCTCTAGATCACTGTAATTCGGCTTGATTCCTGTTTCTTTCATAAACCTTAATTCTCCTATTAAGTTTAATTCCATTATCTAAACTCCTTTCGGAGTCTAGGATAATATAAGCTATTAAAAAAGATAACCTTTTCGGATCGTGTTAATTTACCAATTTTGGTAATTCATGTGATCTAAATTGGTTATCTTAAGTGTACCGTTATCATTAATTTCGCTCTAGAACTATTATTAGTTATCGTATGATCACTTACATTTGTTATTCTGTGACCGTTTAGATCTATGGTTATGTTTCTATTTTTTGGAATAACAACGTCCTCTTTGATATCGCTATTCAATTTTATGGTATAAACATCAGGATTCTCGTCCCTCTGATATTCTGCAATTTCAGCGATTGCTCCATTTATTGTAGAATACGACTTTACATATGTTTCATCTTTGGATTTTGTCACTGTTACAGCCTTGGTTGAATCATCTATTACCGTTTCATTCTCTATATCTTCACCGCCAACTTCTGTTTCTTGCGTAGGTTCTGCCGTGACTTCTTCAGGTTGTTCGTCATTTTTAACAATGACTTCACCATCATTTACATAATCGCCCATTGCATCGTCTGAGATAATGGGTTCATCCTTCAGCTGTACTTCATCGTCATTCTCGATATTGTCGCCGGCATAGTCATTAATCGTATCTATAATAGCAGGTTGTTGATCAGTTGTGCTTTCTTCGCCATTGCCTTCAGCAACAATAGGCACAAAAGCCGCAAAGATCATCATAATCGAGATTGCTATCGTAAGCATCTTTCTCTTCATACTCCATCCTCCTTTTTTAAGATGTAAGAACACTAAAAAGCGCCCTTTCTATAGATATGGGCACATATCTAAGATGATGGGTGCTTTATAAAAGTTCTTATTGTCTAAGAATAAGTTCTCTATTACATAACTAGTGCTTGCTTGCTTGCTTGCTTGCTTGCTTGCTTGCTTGCTTGCTTGCTTGCTTG
>CALVCT010000064.1 GCA_944326055.1 uncultured Erysipelotrichaceae bacterium | reverse complement strand
TATAGATGGTCTTGAGTTGACGATAGTTTGTTGTCATCTTCGCTGTTAGTTTGAAACCACATGGATTGGAATATAAGATCTCAAGATATAGATCTTTTAATCTTGGATCGTTTTTATCTTTAGCTTGTAGCTCATTATAATGAGCTACCTTCTCCTTCATGATGTCTATCATCCGCTCATCGACATATTTGATATAGGACTTATCAAGGTCAAATCTACAGATACGATGCATCGTTGATTGTGATGAGATGAAGTCTAAAAAATGATAACGTTCTGCTTCGACCCAGGCTTTATTGCTGAAAGTCAGATCGAATTGGACAATGATGCCATTGAGATAATTATCATGACCTTCCCCAAGAGGGCATTGAGCTAGTCTGATCCTGGTTTCATCGATCTTATCTGAGACATCTTTGAGGTCTGTAGACATTGGATAACGACTTCCTTTGACAGCGTTATCAAGCCCATATACTTCTACATTACTTATGACATCACTTATTTGCATCTCTTTTCTCCTTCATATATATCGCTAGTACTTGCAAGTCGCTGGGGTTGATACCTGAGATCCTTGAGGCTTGACCGATAGTCAAAGGTCGAGCTTCATTAAGTTTTTGACGCGCTTCTAATGAGAGATTATCAACTTTCGTATAATCAATATCAGGATCGAGTCTCATCTTCTCTAGTTTGACCATACGGTTCGCTTCTTTTTTCGCTTTATCGATATAGCCTTCATATTTGATCTCGATATCATTTTGTTTAGAGAGCTTTTCTCCGATATTAAGATCGTATAATTCATCAAGATCTCTTAGATGGACTTTAGGCCTCTTCAGTAAGCTATAGAGATCGACTCCCGAATTAAGACTTGTCTCACCTATCTTCTCAAGATAGTTATTGATCTTGGCATCTGGCGCGATCTTGTAAGCTTTGAGTCTTTCTTTATCATCTTTAAGTTTTGCGATCTTTGCCTTTACATTCTCGTAGCGCTCTTTTGAGATAAGACCAAGCTCATAAGCATATCTCGATAATCTTTGATCTGCGTTATCATGACGCAAAAGCAGACGATATTCTGCTCTTGATGTAAGAAGACGGTAAGGCTCTTTAGTGCCTTTATAGATAAGATCATCGATCATGACACCGATATAGGCTTCATCACGTCTTAAGATAAAAGGTCCTTCACCATCGAGTTTTAGTGCACAATTGATACCAGCCATAACACCTAATCCTGCTGCTTCTTCATATCCTGAAGTACCTAGGATCTGTCCTGCAAAAAACAAGTTCTCGATATATTTCGATTCTAGATCGATCTTTACATCAAGAGGATCGACTGCATCATATTCAATAGCGTACGCATACTTATCAAAGACAGCATTTTCAAGGCCAATGAGTGAATGGACCATCTTCTCTTGGACATCATAAGGCATCGAAGTTGAAAACCCTTGGATATAGGTCGTATCAAGATCCAAACTCTCTGGTTCAAGGAAGATCTGATGACGATCCTTGTCCGCAAACCTCACGACCTTATCTTCTATCGATGGACAATAACGCGGTCCAACACCTTTAACGACCCCTGAATACATCGATGAGAGCGAAAGATTCTCATTGATGATATCTAAAGTCTCTTTGGTCGTGTAAGTGAGGTAGCATGGTAATTGTTCAGAATATGGCTTTATTTCTTTAGTCTCATCTGAGAAAGTAATGAATTCATCTGTTCCCTTTTCCTCTTTCGTTTTTGAGAAATCGATCGAAGAAGTCTTGATGCGTGGTGGCGTACCTGTCTTGAGCCTAAAGAGTCTTAAGCCCTCTTTTCTTAAAGAAACCGAAAGCTTACTTGTGGTCCTATCGCCATCAGGACCCATCTTTGTGACGTTTTTTGAAACTAAGATACTACTGTCTAGATATGTACCTGTCGTCAATATCACAGCTTTACAATAGATGTCACCTGACTTTTCAAGATGTACACCCACGACTTTATGATCTTCAACAATAAGCTCCTCAGCGATATCTTCAATAAGTTCGATCTTAGGTACTCCTTCTATCGCTTTGCGCATCTCTTTAGAATAAGCAAGCTTATCGTTTTGTGTCCTAAGTGACCAGACACCAGGTCCTTTTGTCGTATTGAGCATTTTGAATTGTAAAGCTGTCTTATCAGCGATCTTTGGCATAAGGCCACCTAAAGCATCTATCTCTCTTACGACGATACCTTTAGCTGGTCCACCTATCGATGGATTACATGGCATCTTGGCAACGTGTTCCTTATCGATGACTAATAACTTGACGCTTTTTCCTCTTTTAGCTAGTGCATAAGCCGCTTCACATCCAGCATGTCCTGCACCAATGATAACTACATCAGTCATGATACTCCTTTTTGAGGCGCTCATATTCTTCCATCATATAATGATAATGTTTGATGACATCTTGATATTCTTTATATTCAAGATCTTCATAGATATCGATAAGTCTCGTGTATAACTCATAAAGCGCAAGATTGCCTGCTAGATAATATAAGCCTTTAGTAGCGTCTTTAGCCAGTGCATAGTCTTGTGTATCAAGATATCCTTCTAGTGCATAAAAGAACTCATCTTCAAGATAAGCTTTGATCACTTCTGGATCTTTCTTTTCATCTTTGATATATAGTAGATCTTCCATTCTTTCACCTTTTTTCTAATACCTTGAATATTATATGCAGATTATAAGGATATAGAACATCAAATGCTTTCCGATAAAGAGCTTCTTGTCCTAACATCACTCTTTTTACCATTAAGTCATCCTTCATGATCAAAGGACACATCACGATATAGAGCTTATCATCAACGATCTTATAAGCTTCATATTTACTGTCTAAGATATATTCAAGTTCTGTATCTTTTTGCATCTCTTCCATCAGCATCTTCCTTAAGATCTTTGAGCTTGGATAATGTAGACGATAGCGATCATGGACATGATATAAGACTGTTCTGATCTCTTCTTTTTCAATGACTAAACGATCATAATCTTCTGACGACCAGATATCGATATCATCTTTAGCACTCTCTAAAAGCTTGATCGACAAAAGTTCATCATCATTATCTATATAGATATAGCTCTCCATCGAACGCGAGACTTTCTTGCCAAGATCACTTAGATAGATAGGGTCTTGAAAGAAGATGACATCTTCAAGATAGATAGAACTGATCTTTTTTGGAAGTTCGTTGTCTTTTGTGACCTTGACGATCGCTTCCTTAAAAGACTTCAAAGAAGTATAGCCATTCTTATGTCCATAGTTCTTCCACATCGTATCGATGGAAGCTTGGTGCATACTGATACAGCGACCAAGACCAACTATGCCTTTCTCTTTCTTTCTTTGATGTTCTTTGTCCTTACTTAAAAAGAAGAGTAGATCGCCTTTTTTGAAGTCTGAGAAATTGATATTGGTATTGAGACGCCAAAAATTCATCTCATGGACTTGATTGAGACGATGATATTCCAACAGTTTCGCGTCAGTGATATAAGCTATAGCTGCCATTAGCCGACCCTTTCATATCTATATGTATCAGACAAGATCTTTTTCATTACCAGGGCAATAGATCTATTCTCTATCGTCGTCTTATCGATGACTGCTACTGATAATTCTTGAGCTTTCTTGAAGATCGGAGGATTTTTGATGTTGAGATCCTCTGCCGTGAAGATAACGGCTTTTGATGTCTCACTGCCAAAGACATGACGATGTACTTTGATCTCATTGAGTGCTTCAGTTGAGACACGATTCGACTTACATGAGATGAAGGCTAGCCTATTTGCTAGGGCGACGATCGCATCGATCTCGCATATGACAGGATAGATATCATCACGATCAGAGAAATCGATCGTAGCACTCATGATACAGTCATCAAAATCACCACTCTCTTTGATCGTGATATAGAGATAACTCTCAAGCCAGCTTCCAGCATTAGTAAGTAGAGTCTTGAAACGCGGATCGATCTTTAGAGTATTGTTTTGGATAAGGACGATATCGAGATCTTTAAAGAGTTGGTAATAGTCACTGTTTATTAGTGAGTTCTTTTGTTTTTTTGAAAGCGAGACTTTTATTTCACCTTTTAGTATCTGCATCGTCTTAGAGATGAAGTTTGTAAAATGACCATAATCATCGATAACATGTTGCATGATCATCTTTATCTTATTGACGTAGTCTTTATCATGCATATCTGGTGCTTCATGTAGTGTCGTCTTGATGGTCCCACCTGCAAGATAGATCATCTCGGCAATATCTAAATGATAGAGGTCTTTCTTGAGTATCGTATGTGTTCGATAGTCTTTGATGACGTTTTCTCGGTTATCAAAATAGATGACTTCTCTACCCTCTCTTATCGCTCTTTCAAAAATATAGAAATTGAGATAGCGGTCTGATGAGATGTCGACGACCGCTTGTGGATATGTCCTAAAAAGACTGTCGATCTCTTTTTCATCATCTTTGAGTTCAACGATCATAGCGTCGATACCCTTGTGATCTAAAAGAGTGATAGCTGCTTCTTTGTGCTTTCTAGGTATCGTATCATGCGTGATGAAGATGATCCTTTTTAGATCAAGCGATAAAGGGGCGATGACGTTGTTTAGATAGTCATGTGAGTCAAAGACTTTTATAAGTACGCTCATATCAGAAAAGACCAAAGATCTTACCGTCCTTCATCCCGATATTTATGGCATTTGGAACTTTAGGAAGTCCTGGCATCGTGAGGATATTTCCAGTATAAACGACGATGAAGCCCGCACCAGCGCTCAAAGAAAGATCACGCACATGGATAATGAAACCTTCTGGACGACCAAGTATCTTAGGATCATCAGTGAGCGAATTTGGTGTCTTAGCCATACAGACAGGCAGCTTGAGATCTCTATATCTTTCAAGTTTCTCCTTTGCAGTCGCACTGTATTCAACAGATGCAGCGCCATAGATCTCACTGGCGATCTTATAGATCTTCTCTTCAAGAGGAAGTTCAAGATCATATAGAGGCTTATAATGCGATGGCTTTTTCGCCAATCTTACAACTTCTTCTGCTAGATCTGTCATACCTGCGCCACCTTTTATAAAACCATCAGCTAAGACGACATCGACTCCTTGATCCAAGACATGTTTTTTAAGAAAGTCGATTTCTCTTTCGCTATCATTTTCAAAATGATTTATCGCAACACAGAGTGGTACACCAAACTTCTGCATCGAATCGATATGTTTATCGAGGTTACCTACACCCTTTTGTAAGGCTTCAAGATCTTCTTTATCAAGATCATCTTCCTTAACACCGCCATTGAATTTTAAAGCTCTTATCGTAGCGACGATAACGATGACATTAGGTGTTAGATCAGCGATACGTGACTTGATATCCAAGAATTTCTCAGCGCCTAGATCAGCTCCAAAACCTGCCTCTGTGACCACATAATCAGCAAGTTTGAGTGCTGTCTTTGTAGCGATGATACTATTGCAGCCGTGAGCGATATTTGCAAAAGGGCCGCCATGCACTAAAGCTGGCGTATGCTCTAGAGTCTGTACTAAGTTTGGTCTAAGTGCATCTTTCATCAAGACACAAAGGGAGCCTGAGATATTCAGATCTTTGACAGTGACTTCCTTGCCATCATAAGTATAAGCAACGATACATCTTTCAACTCTTTCTTTGAAGTCATCGAGATCTTTACTGAGACATAGGATAGCCATGATCTCTGTAGCAACAGTGATGCAGAAATGATCGCTTCTTTTTGGACCATTGATCTTCTTGCCTTCACCGACCGTCACATCACGCAAGACACGATCATTTAGATCGACACAACGCTTCCAGACGACACATTCAGGATCGATATTGAGCTCATTGCCCTGATAGATACTATTATCTAAGACAGCTGATATCAGATTATTGCATGCACTGATCGCATGCATATCGCCTGTAAAATGTAGATTGATATCTTCCATCGGCACGACTTGAGCATGACCTCCGCCCGTTGCACCGCCTTTTCTGCCAAAGACCGGTCCCATTGAAGGTTCTCTAAGACAAGCGATGACTTTCTTATCGATCTTATGTAGACCATCAGCTAAGCCTATCGTAACTGTCGACTTACCTTCACCAGCACTGGTCGGATTGATCGCTGTCACTAGAATGAGCTTGCCATCTTCTTTTTGGGCAAGACGACTTTCATCGATCATTATCTTAGCTTTATAGCGTCCATAATTCTCAAGTTCATCTTCTTTGATATCTATCGTCTTAGCGATATCTTTTATTTCTAACATCTCTGTTTCTTGAGCGATCTCGATATCTGGTCTCATCTCAGCCCTCCTTTATCTCTCTTCTATTGTTCAAAGCTTGTATCAGTGTCAATTCATCAGCATAGTCAAGACTAGCCCCCATCGGCAGTCCATGAGCGATCTTTGTGACTAAGACATCATGATCCTTTAAAAGTTTCTCTATATAAAGGGCTGTCGTCTCACCATCTATCGTTGGTGAGATAGCGATTATGACTTCTTTTACACCATCTAAACGCCCTAAAAGGCTATAGATATTGAGATCATCAGGAAAGATGCCTTTTGATGAGGAGATGACTCCTCCTAAGACATGATAGAGTCCATGATAAGTACCTGTCTTCTCCATCGCGATCACATCCTGATCGTAAGAAACGATCATGATCTGTGTCTTATCTCTTGTGATATCGTCACATATTACACATCTTCCTTCATCGCTGATAAATCCACAACAAGGACAAGGCCTAAGCTTCGCTTTGACATCGACTAAAGTCTTTGCAAGTTCACCTATAAAACTACTATCTTCTTTAAACAGACTAAACGCATAGCGTTGAGCAGTCTTCTCACCAACGCCTGGCAGATGTTTGAGATAGGATATGAGTTTTTCTAATGTCTCTGGATACATCTTTAATCCTCCATTACTTCAACATCACCGAAGACCTCTTTGAGTTTTGCTTCAAGATCCTTTTTTCCTTCTTTTTTAGGATAGCGTTCGATAACGATCCCATTGAGGTCATAATCATCGATGTGACGAAAACTCCTTGCGATATCATCTCTTACTTCTTTATTTATCGCATAGACCATCTTATCGATGCCAAATTCATCATTTAAAAAATAATAAAGTTCTTGATTGTTCATCTTATCGTTGATCTGATGGACCAAGGCTTCATTTGAATAGGTAAATAAGATGATCATATCTTTATTATCCGCAAATATCTCAGTGTCTTTAAGCAAAGAGAAATATTTACGCTTCTTAGGATCGAAACTCAATTCTCTTAGATCTTCATAGATGAAGAGGTCTTTGTTCTTCTCTTCTTTAGAAGCTGTCTTCAAAACGGAAAGCAACTCTTCTTTAGTCAAGACGAGCTCATCGAGATCTAATTCGATATCTTCCTTTTTCTTTGGTCTTTCGATCTCTATCTCTTCATCAAAGACTGTCGTCTTCGATATTTTTATCTCTGCTTCTTCTTTGATATTAGCTAGTTTAAAGATGACTACTTCAAAACTCGATAGTACATCCTGACCTTTACGATAAGCATCCAAAGCTGATAATAATATATCGATACTAGAAAGGATAGAATGTGTATCGTATAATGTAGCGATCTCCTGAGCTCTTTTTTTATCTAAGACTGATAAGAGATCTATACTTCCTGTCTCCTTATAGATCAATAGATCTTTGAAGATCTTGATGAGATCTTGTGTGAGAGCTTTGATGTCGATACCTTTGCGATAAAGATCTCTAACTTCAACTAGCGCATCATCTAAACGGTGTGCTTTGATATCTTTGATAAGACTCATCTTCTTATCAAGTGTCAATAATCCGAACATTTCGATCAGCTCGGAAGTCTTTAGACCTTCTGAGTAAGCTAGTGCTTCATCAAGATAAGAAAGAGCATCCCTAACACAACCATCTGCCAGATCACAAATGATATCTAAAGATGGTGCTTCATATTCTAGACCTTCTTTCTTCAAGATCTCTTCTAAACGTCTTTTCATATCCGTATCCGATACTTTTGAGAAATTATAACGCTGGCAACGCGATAAGATCGTTGGGATGATCTTTTGAGGATCGGTCGTCGCTAAGATGAAGATCACGTGAGCCGGCGGCTCCTCTAGAGTCTTTAGCAGTGCGTTAGCTGCTGATCCCGATAACATGTGTACCTCATCTAAGATATAGACTTTATATCTTCCTTGAAGTGGACGATATGAGGCATTCTCAACGATATTCCGAATATCTTCTACTGAATTATTACTAGCAGCATCAAGCTCGATGACATCAGGAAAGCTACCTTCATTCATCGCTTGGCAATTAGGACACTCACCACAAGGTCTATCTTCTGAACTAAGACAATTAAGCGCCTTCGCAA
Source organism: uncultured Erysipelotrichaceae bacterium (assembly GCA_944326055.1). GTDB lineage: Bacteria > Bacillota_I > Bacilli_A > Erysipelotrichales > Erysipelotrichaceae > JAHHTG01. The sequence continues at coordinate 15,394 of CALVCT010000064.1, read as the reverse complement.
ATAGCTTAGCGATCGTCGTCTTACCCGTCCCACGAGGACCACAAAAAAGATAGGCATGGGAGATCTTATCATTATCGATAGCGTTTTTAAGTGTCTTGACGATATGATCTTGACCAACCACTTCTAAGAAAGTCTTTGGTCGATATTTTCTATATAATACTTGGTATGGCATATATAAGATTATACCACAGTACCAGGTCTAATTCTTAGCTTTACAGCTGCGTTTCCATCTAAAATACTCTTTTAAGATTGTGGCACACTCTTCCTTCATCACCCCTTCTATAACATCAGGATAATGATTGATACCTTTGACTTCCTCTAGTTTGATATTCGATACTAGCGCACCACCTTTAGGATCTTTTGTGCCAAATACCACTTGTCTTATCCTTGAATGGACTATAGCGCCCGTGCACATCATGCAAGGTTCAAGTGTCACATATAATATAGCTCCATCTAGATGCCAAGTTCCTAGTTTTTCTTCTGCTTCTCTTATCGCTAAAAGCTCAGCATGTGCTGAGACATCTTGAAATCTTTCTTTTTGATTGTGAGATCGAGCCAATACCTTTCCATCTTTGACAATGACACAACCGACTGGCACTTCATCATCTAAAGCAGCGATCTTCGCTTCTTCCAGTGCCATCAACATATATTTCTGATCTTCCATAAAAATAAAAGGTACACACAGTCAGTGGCTCGTATGGCTGCTTCCTTCCGGACCTGACCAGATTAGAACATAACTGTTGTACCGTGCATCATCATAACATATCTTCGACCTATAATCAATCAAAGATGAGGTGACGATCTACTTCATCATAGTTTTTAACGATCTGGATGATACCATCTATCTTTTTCTTGGTTCCTGTCTTATCGATCAAGATGACCTTAGCTTTATTCGCTAAAGCACAGCTTGCACCATAATCACTATCTTCAAATATCAAACATTCTTCGACTGGCACAGCTATCCTTCTCGCTGCTTCGATGTACATCTTCCGCTTATCGTGGCAAGTTCCATCATCATAAACGACATCTTCTCTTAAAAACCAGCGGCCGATATGGAATTCTTTAAAGAAGAAATCGATATTAGCAGCGATCGATGCACTACACAATATCAGTTTTATTCCCCTTTCTTTCATCTCATCCAATAATCGTTCAGCACCAGTGATCAAATGACAGAGATTGTGTTCGATAGAATACTTGCGATAGAGCTCTTCTTTATATTCTGAAAGCCTATCATTCTCCTTTAAAGAGATGTCTTTTCCTAATTCTGCATAGATCCTATCGATCAAAGTCTTATTATGTGAACCGATCAATCCATCCTCGAATTTACTAAAATCTCCCTTACCCTCAGTAAGATCTTCATAGATCTGACGCCACACTTCAGTGTGGATAGCACTATCATCATATAAAGTGCCATTAAAATCGAATATCGCTCCTTTTATCATTTAGCCTCCAATGTTTCACGTGAAACATCATCTGCATATGTTACACGTGAAACATAAAATGAAGATCTAAGATCTTCACTTTACTTGATGATCGTCTTGCCACCCATGTAAGGCTGTAAAGCTTTAGGGATATTGACAGACAGATCAGCATTTAGATTATTCTCTAAGAATGGTATCAGCATCCTTGGTGGAGCAACGACTGTGTTGTTTAAAGTGTGAGCAAAGTATTTCTTTCCATCTTCACCTTCTATCCTGATCTTGAGCCTACGAGCTTGTGCATCTCCTAAGTTTGAACATGAACATACTTCGGCGTATTTTTGTTGTCTTGGCGACCAAGCCTCAACATCACACGACTTGATCTTGAGGTCAGCTAGATCACCACTGCAGCACTCTAGTGTCCTAACCGGAATATCAAGTGACAAGAAGAAGTCGACAGAATTCTTCCAAAGAGTATCATAGTACATCATCGAATCTTCAGGTCTACAAACAACGATCATCTCTTGTTTTTCAAACTGATGGACACGATAGACACCACGCTCTTCGATACCATGTGCACCTACTTCTTTTCTGAAGCATGGTGAATATGAAGTAAGCTTATAAGGTAATTCTTTCTCTTTGATGATCGTATCGATGAAACGTCCGATCATTGAATGCTCAGATGTGCCAATAAGATACAGATCTTCACCTTCGATCTTGTACATCATATTTTCCATCTCTTTAAAGGACATGACTCCTTTAACGACATCACCATGGATCATATATGGCGGGATGACATAAGTGAATCCTCGGTCAATCATAAAATCTCTAGCGTATGATAAGATCGCGCTGTGCAATCTAGCGATATCACCTGTTAGATAATAGAATCCATTGCCACTTGTCTTTCTAGCACTATCAAGGTCGATACCACTAAGTCTCTCCATGATCTCAGTGTGATATGGGATCTCAAAGTCAAATGTTCTCTTTTCACCGAATTGCTCGATCTCGACATTTTCACTATCGTCTTTACCGATAGGTACAGAAGCATCGATGATGTTTGGGATGACCATCATGCGCTTATTGATCTCTTCAGATAGTTCTTCCTCTTTCTTTTCGATCGCTGCTATCTCATCACCGATCGCTGCCACATTTCTTTTTACTTCTTCAGCTTCTTCCCTCTTCCCTTCACGCATCAGTTGTCCTATCATCTTAGAATCATTGTTGCGCTTAGCTCTTAAGTCATCAGCTTTCTTTCTGATCATACGATATTCTTCATCAAAAGCTTTGACTTCATCGACCAAGACTAATTTCTCATCTTGGAACTTCTTTTTAATGTTTTCTTTGACTAATTCTGCGTTCTCGCGTATCAGATTGATATCGATCATATTCCCTCCTTAAATAAAAAAGCACCGTAAAGGACGAATATATCGTGGTGCCACCTTTTTTTCTTCTCTTCTTGTCGATAACGGGACGGACCGTGATCTAAGATCAAGCTCAAGAGTGGATCACTATCATCAGACAGATGGCTTTCACCAGCCGCCAACTCTCTAGATGTCTTTAGATAGCTACTATCTCTTATCAAAGCTACAAGTTAATTTTAAGATAAAGGCTTTTAAAAGACAATATCTAAGAAACATCACTTCTTTAAACTTAGTGACATATCATATTTACGGACTTTGAATCCTAACTTTTCATATAGAGCAATAGCTTCTGAATTAAAAGACCAAACATATAATTCGATAGTTTCAATATCAATACTATTACAATATTCGATAAGATGATCTATCAATTTAGTAGCGATACCTCTTCTTTTATGATCTTCATCAACATAAATATCATTGATATGACAACTCTTTTCTGTATTCAATAAAGGGTGCTTTCTTTCAAAAGTCTCAGCACTTATGAAAGCTACGACTTCATCATCTTCAATATAGACAAAAGTCAATATATCTTTACTATCAACAAGATATTTAAGATCTTCTATTTTAAAAGCAATTGGTTCTTTAAAAATATCAGGTCTTTCTTTGTGGTGTAAAGCTAATAATCCCTCTTCAAAGACTGCGATCTTTTTCAGATCTTTCTCTTCTGCTCTCCTTATCACAACTTACCTCCTTTATATCAAGAAAAGACGCACCCTTATTATAGGGTGCGATCTTACTCTTATTCTTCTTTTTCTTCTTCGTGCTCTAGGATCGTGACTTCAGAGACGACAGTACCATCTTGTGGACGCATCAATCTCACACCTTGAGTGTTTCGAGAAAGTGTTGAAACATCCTGAAGATAGATGCGGATAACGATACCATCGTTTGTCATGATCATACAATCCTCATTGCCATGGACTGCCTTAAGGCTTACAAGCTCACCGATCTTCTCATTGAGACTGATCGATTTGACTCCCTTAGCACCACGAGATGTGATGCGATAAGCGTCAAGTGGTGATTTTTTGCCATAGCCGTTTGAAGAGACGACCAAGATATATTCACCATCTTTATCAGTACATGCACCAACGACTCGACTACCATCGACATTCATCGCCTTGACACCACCTGCAACACGACCCATCGCTCTGACTTCTGATTCATTGAAGCGTACTGCTTTACCATTGGAAGCACCAACGATGATCTGATCTTCACCAGTCGTCAATAAGACAGAGACTAATTCATCATCTTCCCTTAAAGAGATAGCGATCTTACCGTTTTGACGGATGTTTTTGAATTCTTCGATCGAAACACGTTTGCAGATACCCTCTTTGGTTATAAAGAAGAGGTATCTATAATCACCAATGCCTTCGCGTTTGATATTGATGAGAGCTTTGATCTTCTCATCTTTATCGATACTCAATAGATTGACGACAGGTATACCTTTAGCGTTCCTTGAAGCTTCAGGGATACGGTATCCTTTAGTTCTATAAACTTTGCCTTTATTAGAGAAGAATAGTAGATCATCATGTGTCGAAGTCTTAATATTCAATTCAGCAACATCATCATCATTTAGTCCAAGACCTTTGATACCTCGACCTCCACGATTTTGTCTTCTATAAGTGTCGATAGGAAGGCGCTTGATATAACCTTTAGTCGTCATTGAAACAAAGACATCAGATACTGGGATAAGATCCTCATCTTCAACATCGACATCGCCTTCAATGATCTCTGTACGGCGCTTGTCGCCATATTTCTCTTTGATCTCAGTTAGTTCTTCCTTGATGATAGCTAAGACACGATTATGATCAGCTAAGATGTCTTTAAGATCTGTGATCTGACGATATAATTCTTCAAGTTCATTGATGATCTTATCTCTTTCAAGACCAGTGAGTCTTCTAAGTTGCATCTCTAAGATCGCTTTAGCTTGGATCTCATCTAGTCCAAAGCGAGTGATAAGATTATTAGTAGCTTCTGCGTTATCTTTAGATGCTTTGATGACTTCAATGATCGCATCGATATTATCAAGAGCGATCTTTAATCCTTCTAAGATATGAGCACGCTCTTGCGCTTTCTTTAGATCATAGCTCGTCCTTCTTTCAATGACATCGACTTGGTGTTTGATATATTCATCAAGTAGACCTTTGAGTCCTAATAAGACCGGCTTATTATTGACAAGAACGACGTTATTGACATTGAAAGTAGTCTGTAGTGAAGTCAAACGATATAACTGATTGAGTAAGACATCAGTCTGAACATCTTTTCTGACATCGATGACGATCTTGATATCTTCACCATTAGAGATATCGCTTAAAGCTGTGATACCATCGATCTGTTTTTCGCGATGCAGCTCCGCGATCTTTGCCACTAACATCGACTTATTTACTTGGTATGGTATCTCACGTACGATGAGTTGTTTCTTACCAGTATGTGTCTCTTTAACATCGATCTTTGCGCGACAGACGATAGCTCCTCTTCCTGTCTCATAAGCTTTACGTATACCTGATCTACCGATGATATATGCACCAGTTGGAAAGTCTGGTCCTGATATGTATTTTGACATAAGTTCATCGACACTGATCTTTGGATCATCGATCTCTGCTATCGTCGCATCGATAGCTTCAGTAAGATTGTGTGGTGGCATATTTGTTGCCATACCAACAGCGATACCCATCGAACCATTGACTAATAGATTAGGGAACTTGCTTGGTAAGACTGATGGTTCTTTTTCTGTCGCATCGAAGTTATCTGCCCAGTCGATAGTCTCTTTTTGGATATCTTTCAATAATTCCAAAGAGATCTTCGACATACGTGCTTCGGTATAACGCATTGCAGCCGCATCATCACCATCGATAGATCCAAAGTTACCATGACCATCGATCAAAGGATAGCGATATGAGAAGTTCTGTGCCATTCTGACCATCGCTTCATAAACAGCAGTATCACCATGTGGGTGATATTTACCCAACACTTCACCGACCGTCCTAGCTGACTTCATGTGCGCTTTATCTGGTGTGATGCCCATATCATACATCGCATATAAGATACGACGATGGACAGGCTTCATACCATCACGGACATCAGGTAGTGCACGCGAGACGATGACAGACATCGAGTAATCTAAGAAGTCCTTTCTGACTTCTGAGGCTATATTTACTTCTTCGATCTTTCCGTGATTGAAGAATTCTGTGTAGTTATTCTCTTCCATCATACCTCCTTAGATATCGAGTGTCGCATAATGTGCGTTCTCAGTTATGAAATTACGTCTTGGTTCTACTTCATCACCCATAAGCATACTGAAGACATTGTCCGCATCGATCGCATCTTCGATCGTTACTCTTTTGAGTGTTCGTGTTTTAGGATCGAGTGTCGTTTCCCATAGTTGTTTATAGTCCATCTCACCAAGACCTTTGTAACGTTGGATCTTGAAACCTGAACCAAATTCTTTCTTATACTCTTCACATTCTTCATCGGAATATGCATATCTGACTGCGTTACCTTTTTGAACTTTGAAGAGTGGTGGCATAGCGATGTAGACATAACCACCTTCGATAACAGGTCGTAAGAAACGATATAAGAACGTCAACATCAATGTACAGATATGAGCACCATCGACATCCGCATCGGTCATGATGACGATCTTGTGATATCTAAGTTTATTTAGATCGATCTCATCACCGATACCACATCCAAAAGCTGTGATCATCGATCTTATCTCTTCGTTATCGAAGATCCTGTTGATCCTAGCTTTTTCAACATTGATGATCTTACCTCTCAATGGTAAGACAGCTTGGAAAGTTGAATCACGACCCATCTTAGCACTACCACCAGCAGAATTACCCTCAACGATATAGATCTCAGAGATCGTTGCATCCTTTGAAGAACAATCCACTAATTTCCCTGGTAAAGATGAAACTTCTAGCGCATTCTTTCTCGTTGATTCACGAGCTCTTTTAGCTGCAAGTCTAGCCTTCGATGCCAACATCGCTTTATCGATGATGGTCCTTGCTTCTTGTGGATGTTCAAGTAAGAAGCGTTCAAGACCTTCTCCTAAGATATTAGAGACGACTTTCCTTACTTCACTGTTACCAAGCTTTCCCTTTGTCTGACCTTCATATTGCGGGTTAGGATGTTTGATCGATATAACAGCAGTAAGTCCTTCTTTGATATCATCAGTCTGTAAAGTATCTTCATCTTTTTTGATGAAGTTATTGTCTTTTGCGTATTTATTGATGATACGATTCAAAGCTAATCGAAAACCCTCTTCATGCGTACCACCTTCGATCGTATTGATGTTATTGCAGAAAGAATAGATATTTGCGACATAAGTATCGTTATATTGCATCGCGATCTCGACCGAAATATTCGTATCTGCATCAACTCCTTCGACATAGATGATGTCATCATGAAGCTTGTTTTTGTTCTTGTTGAGGAAGGCGACATATTCTTTAAGACCACCTAGATAGTGGAAAGTATGTTCTTTGAGTCCTTCTTCTTTATCTTCATAACTAAAATTGATCTTGATACCTTTATTAAGGAATGCAAGTTGTCGAAAACGTTCATATAATGTCTTATAGTCATAAGCTGTACCTTCAGTAAAGATCGTTGGATCAGCTTTGAAACGAACTTCAGATCCAGATTCTTCTTTAGCACAATCACCGATAACTCTAAGTGGAGCAATAGTCTTGCCACCGTCTTCAAAGCGGACATAGTAGATCTTTCCACCTGTGAAGACCCTTACTTCAAGCCATTCACTCAAAGCATTGACGACAGAGGCACCAACACCATGAAGACCACCAGATACTTTATAAGCACCACCACCAAACTTACCTCCGGCATGGAGTACAGTAAAGATCGTTTCAACAGTCGATATACCGGTCTTTTCATGGATGCCGACAGGCATACCACGTCCATCATCTCTTACTGTTACGACATCATCTTTATCGACCTTGATATCGATAGTCGTCGCAAACCCCGCTAGAGCTTCATCGATCGAGTTGTCAACGATCTCCCAAACAAGATGATGTAGTCCTTTTTCAGATGTCGAACCGATATACATACCAGGTCTGACTCTGACAGCTTCAAGTCCTTCTAAGACCTGGATATCAGAATCGGTATAATGGTCATTCTTCGCGTTGATCACTTGTATTCCTCCTTTTTTCTAATCTAAACAGACGATATTCACTATCTAACTTGATATTTTGGATATCAGTAGCTGTGATGATCGTTTGGATATCTTTAGGCAATATCTTGAGTAAACGTTCTTTGTTTTCGATATCGAGTTCCGATAAGATATCATCCAACAATAATATTGGTTTTTCATTAGTTTTTTTGATGATATATTCAACGATAGCTAATTTAAAACTCAACATCACCAATCTCTTTTGACCTTGTGAAGCGTAATTTGTGACATCGCTCCCATGAAACATAAAGGTGATATCCTCTTTATGTGGTCCTGATACTGTATAGTGATAAAAAAGATCACGACGATGATCGTTATCGATCATATCTTTTATCTTTTCTTCATCAGCTTCACATGATCTCTTATAGATGATCCTGATATCTTCTTTTTGGTCAGTAAGCGATTCATAATATCTACTGATATTCTGATCGATATATTTGATGAGTTCTTCTCTTTCTTCGATCAATATCTTGATCGGTAAGATCATTCTTTCTTCTAAAGCTTTTAGATAGATATCATTTATCACATCTTCTTTAAGTAGAGCATTCTTATCCTTTAATAAGCGACTATATGTAAGTAATGCTTCAAGATATTTTTTTGACATCTTACCTATCTCAAGATCTAAGATCCGTCGACGATATCTTGGTCCTCTTGTGAAGATCTCAAGATCATCAGGTTTAAACAATACGGCATTGACTTTACCGATAAAATCAGAAGATCTCTTGATCGTAGTATTATTTATAAAAAGTGTCTTTCCACTATTAGTAATGATCATGCGATATAGATCGTCATCGACTTTAAGATCGATACGTGCTGTATCTTCAGTTTTAAGGATGAGATCTTGATCATCATCAGCTCTAAAAGATCTTGTATCAGCGATCATGACGATACTTTCTAAGATATTGGTCTTACCTGTACCATTATTACCGATGATGATATTTTTCTTAGGATGAAGATCGAGATGGATCTTGTGATAATTTCGGAAATTATATAGATCAAGACTTTTAGCGATCATCAGTCTATGATATATTCCTTACCATCGACCTGTACATGATCACCTTTGTAGAGTTTGCGTCCTCGCCTTTTTTCTCTTTCATCATTCACATATACAGAATTATCCTCTAGATACCACTTCGCTTCGCCACCTGTCATTATAAGATCAGCTAACTTAAGGAACTGGCTTAGAGTGATGTATTCATCTTTGATCTCGATATTGAACTTTTCCATAAATTACCATGAATATTATAGCAGATTTCAAGGATAAATGATAGTAATATGGGGATACATAAATAATAAAAGACCGCCTAGAAGCCTTTAAATGCTGTCATAGACGGTCTTGATCGATATTCTTGGTCTATTGTCCTCTGATCGGAGATATCAGTTGAGTTAGTGTATCATCATCTTTCTCAGTAATGACGATAGGTTTTAATTCACCTGAGAAATTTAATATAACGATCTCTGATCCTATCGAGCGCAGTGCGTCGTTAAGGTAGCGCCCACTACATGATATAGTTATCGGACTACCAATAAATTCAATAATATCTAGTTCCTCATGAGATGAACCAATCTCTTGAGAATTAGATGAGATATCAAGTTTCGTATTATCGATCGTAAGCTTGACGACATTCTTTCCTTCAGATTTGATAAAAGAAGTACGCTCGACCGCATCTAAAAGATCACGACATCTGACTTGTAAAGTCTGCATGAACGACGCAGGAATGAGTCTAGAAACATCTGGATAGACATCATCGATGAGTCTAGCTCTGATGATCGTATCATCGAAGATGAAAGATACTTTCGTCTCATCGATCGCCATCTCAAAATCTAGATTCTCCACTAATGCTGACGCAACATTATTTAAAGTCTTAGCGGGTATGGTGATATCAAAATGCATCTCATCCTCTAAAAGTACTTTCTTAGTCGCTAATCTAAAAGAGTTTGTCGCATTACAAGTTAATACAGATCCATCTGCCTTGAAGTTTACCCCCATCAGTGCTGGTCTTGTCTCTTTATCTGAACATGCAAACACCGTTTGTTTGATGATCTTTTCAAAGATCGATACCTTAAGTTTATAGCGATCAGTATCGATATTGAAGTCGATGTTAGGGTAATCGATCGCTCGCATACCATTGATCTTGTATTCTGCTTTATTACCAGAGATCTTTGTGAACGTGCCATCGATAACTTCGATCGTGATGATCGATGAATCGATCTTACGAACGATCTCTTGTAGGTAACGAGCATCTAAGACGATATCACCTTCATCTATCACTTCAAGTCTGTTCTTTTCATCAGCGACTTTGAGTGTCTTTTGGATCGAGATATCAGAATCTGATCCAGTGAGTTTGACACTATCGTTTCTGACGTTGATCAAAACACCATTTATCTGCACCGGTATCGGCGCTGTATTTGATATAGCTTTACTGACAAGTGCTAGAGCTTCACCAAGCACTCCTTTATCGACCTTGAATTCCATCTTTCCTCCTTTTATGCTTTATTTAAGACTATTATTACTATTATTAAGACTGTTGATATGTTGATAAGTCATCTTAGATATTATCTGATCAAGCTATCACTATCAAGATAACTATGTTGATCTGTATGTTGATTCTGTGTGTATCATTTAAGTTCCTTTTCGATATCATGCAATGCTTTTTCATATAAAGCATCATGTTTGAGGTTGTATTCCACTCTATCACAAGCGCTTATGACTGTAGAGTGATCACGTTTACCGAAGTTATAACCAATATCTTTGTATGGTACATCTAATAATTTGCGACAGAGGTACATTGCGATCTGACGTGGTATAGCGATATTTTTTGTACGGATCTTCGAATTGATCTGTTGTTTGGTTATACCATAATAGTTACAGACAGCTTTCTTTATCTTATTGATATCGATATCGCCACTGTTATCTTTTACTTGACCTTGAAAAGCTTCAAGAGCTACATCGATATCGATGTGTTTAGTTGCTGAGAAGTTGATCGCGTAGAAAAGAAGTCTATTGAGAGCCCCTTCAAGTTGCCTTACATCTTGTGAGAAATTAGTAGCGATATAAGTTAAAACTTCATCATCGATGCTTTGTGATGAGGACAGCGTAAGTTTTTTTCTCAAGATATTCATACTAGTCTCGTATTCAGGAGCTTCGATATTGACGTTCAATCCTTGATTGAAACGGGAGATGATACGCTCTTCAAGCCCTTCGATATCTTTAGGTAGCCGATCACAAGTCAAACAGACCTGTTTTTTCTTATTTATGAGTTCATTGAAGATACTGAAGAAGACTTCATGTGTCTTCTCTTTTCCAGCGATGAATTGGATATCATCAACAAGTAAGACATCAAGATCATAGAACTCACTTTTAAAATCATTTATCGTGTGGTTCTTTATTGAAGCTGAGACACCTTCTACAAAATCAAGGCCAGAGATGAGCCCTATCTTATAATTAGGAAACAACAATTTCACTTTATTGCCGATCGCATTTAAAAGATGTGTCTTACCAAGACCTGAATTACCATATATAAATAGTGGATTATAGGCAAGACCAGGATTAGTGGCACAGGTAAGTGATGATACTTGTGCTTGTACATTAGATCTTCCTACGATAAAACTCTCAAAAGTAAAATTCTCATCACAACGATCATGAAAGAAGACAGTACGATTATCGATCTTCTTTTCTTTTACCCTTCTAACGATATCTTCATCCTCGATCGCTTTGATCGTGATATCACGGTGGATAACTTCCTTGAAAGCTCTTTTAAGATATAGATCTAGTTGTTGGATGATGATGAATGATAAAAAATAAGGACAAACGATCGTGACGTCCTTCTCGTTGAGTGACAATATATAACATTTATCAAGGTTTTCTAAAGAAAGCTCATCTTTGATGACGTGATATTCAGAAAGCTTTTTCAATACATCACGCCATACATTAGCTAGATAATAATCATTCATAATACAGATTCCCTTTACGATTTTTAATTATATACAGATGATCGACAATTGAAAGAGATAATTTTTTTATCAACATGATACTCTTATGATTTATTCTAGCATTCAATAAAGAAAAACGATTTATCCACACTTATCCACAACTTTTTCTGTGGAAAAGATATACACTAAAAAATCCACTGTTGATTATGTGGATTATTTAAATAGAAATATTAGTAAGTAAATAGAGATGTTGATATAAATTGCTTTATTTTTCAATAGTATTTTGAGTTATCAACTTAATCAACAAATGTTGATAAATATCATAATGTGGATGTAGATAAGTAAAAGATATGACTGTGTAAAAAAAGACTAAAACACAAAACATATCAACAACCACGATAACAACTTTACCCACACTTGATGATCGATAGATAATTCACTAAAAGAGATCACGACACTATTTACAAATATGTTAGTTAGTGCTAACATACACCTAGTTAGTTTACACTAACAAGAAGGAGGGTTATGATGCCATTGAACCTTATGGATATTGGATCAGCCAATGTGATCAAAAAGATCACCGGAAAGAGTGCTGAAAGACAGAGATTATATGATCTTGGTCTTTGTGAGGGATCAGAAGTCACTATCGTTTCAAAGATGAATGGGAATATCATTGTTTCGATCAAGGACAGTAGGATCGCTCTAGCTTCAGATATCGCTAAAAGGATCATGGTATAAAAAGGATCATGCGTACACTTAATGAAATCAGACCAAAGGAAACGGTCAAGATAGTTAAAATCGGGGGAACGGGTGCGACAAAAAGACGCATCATGGACATGGGACTCATCAAAAATATCGAAGTCACTGTTAGAAAGGTAGCACCTCTAGGTGATCCTATCGAAGTGACTGTTCGTGGTTATGAACTATCGATCCGTAAAGCGGATGCGGAGCTCATTGAAGTTATTTAATAAGGTTGAGTTAGTTAAGACTAACATAAGGAGAAGGATATGAAGATCGCATTAGTAGGAAATCCTAATTCAGGAAAGACGACATTATTCAATGCCTTGACTGGTTCTAACCAATATGTTGGAAACTGGCCAGGCGTCACTGTTGAAAAGAAGACAGGGAATTATAAAAACGACAGATCGATCGAGATCATCGATCTGCCAGGTATCTATTCACTGTCACCATATTCACTTGAAGAGGTGATAGCTCGAAATTATATCTTAAATGAAAGACCAGATGCACTCATCAATATCGTTGATGGTACTAACTTAGAACGTAATCTTTATCTGACGACACAAGTCATCGACCTTGATATACCTATGGTCGTGGCGATCAATATGAAAGATGTCTTAGAAAAAAGAGGAGAAAGACTAGATCTCAAGAATATGGAAAACGATCTTGGCGTCAAAGTCATTGAGATCAGTGCTTCAAAGAAAGAAAACCTAGATACTTTGATAGATGAGATAAAAGGTGCTCAAAGTCCTAAAGTCAAGAAGTATATGAGCGAAGATATCGAAAAAGCGATAACAGATGTCACATCATCTTTAAATAGTGAGAGATCATCACGTTTCCTCGCTATCAAACTTCTTGAAAGAGATCCAAAGATCAAGATCAAAGTCGATGTCGAAAAATATACTAAGAAGCTTGAAGAAGAATATGATGATGAGATAGAGTCGATAATCACCTCTGCAAGATATGAATTTATTGAAAAAGTAGTGAATAAAGCTTATATCAAAAAACAAAAGCTCACTGATACCCTTTCTGATAAGATCGATAAGATCGTCACTAATAGGATCTTAGCTCTACCGATCTTCATCGGTGTCATGGCTATCGTCTACTATATTTCTGTAACGACAATTGGAACGATGTTTACAGATTGGACTAATGATGTCCTCTTTGGTGAGATCATCCCACCAGCCATCGAATCATTCTTAATCAGTATAAATTGTGCCGATTGGTTACAAAGCCTTATTTTGAATGGTGTTGTAGCTGGACTTGGTGCTGTCTTGGGTTTCGTACCACAGATCTTAGTGTTGTTCATACTATTAGCGATACTTGAAGAATGTGGTTATATGGCACGTATAGCCTTTATCATGGACAGGATCTTTAGAAAGTTTGGTCTCAGTGGTAAATCATTCATCCCGATGCTTATTGGAACAGGATGTGGCGTACCTGCCATCATGGCTTCAAGAACTATTGAGAATGAAAGAGATCGTCGAATGACGATCATGACGACAACATTCATTCCATGTAGTGCAAAACTTCCTATCATTGCAATGATCGCTGGTGCTTTCTTTGGCAATGCTTGGTGGGTCGCGACAAGTGCTTATTTCTTAGGTGTTGCATCGATCATCGTTTCCGGTATCATCCTGAAAAAGACAAAGCCATTCATAGGTGAAGTAGCTCCATTTATCATGGAACTTCCAGCATATCATATCCCAAAAGTCGCAGCTGTCTTGCGTTCGACATGGGAAAGAGGTTGGTCTTTCATCAAAAAAGCAGGCACAGTCATCTTTTTATCAACGATCATCATTTGGTTTGTCACAAACTTCGGTTTCGTCGATGGCAGCTTCAGGATGCTAGAACCACTTGAGATCGACTATAGTATCGGCGCAGTGATCTGCAGCGCTATCTCCTTTATCTTCATACCACTTGGTTTCGGCAATTGGCAATCGACTCTAGCTTCGATAATGGGTCTTGTCGCAAAAGAGAACCTTGTTGCGACATATGGTATCGCCTTGGGGTTTGAAGAAGTAGCAGAAGCTGGGGATGAGTTCTGGAATCTGCTTCCTGGCATGATGACAGCTGTGGGAGCATATTCTCTACTTGCCTTCAACTTATTATGTGCACCATGTTTTGCAGCTATCGGCGCGATAAAACGTGAGATGAACAATATGAAGTGGACGCTGTTTGCGATCGGATATCAATGTGTCTTCGCTTATGTCATAGCTCTTATCATCAACCAGATCGGATCACTTATCATCTATGGCTCATTCAATATCTTTACAGTCGTAGCTATCGTAATGATAGTAGTACTAGTATATCTATTATTCAGAAGACCAAAAGCGTATCAAGAAGCCCTTAAAGGTAAGCTTTTATGGGAACATTGATCGTGTTATTGATACTCAGTGTTCTTGTCATACTGGCGATAAGAAATACACTGAAGAAAGGATCATGTGGTGATTGTAGTAGCGGGACCTGTCACTCATGTAAAGTCCATGATCTCAAACACTCCTTGAAAGAAGCGAAAAAAAGTTTCTAGACCACCGCTAATAAAAATGCAGACAAGTTCTGCATTTTTGTTAGGTGTGCCAGGCATGGCATCTATCAAGCTAGCTTAGCTAGTCACAGGTATTTACCGCCAAGTGTAGTGAACCACAAGTCGTTAGTAGTAATACTGAGGATGAAGGAAGTGGTGTAACAAGTCCTTTGGGCCT
>CALVCT010000063.1 GCA_944326055.1 uncultured Erysipelotrichaceae bacterium | reverse complement strand
AAGAGATCTTATACTTTATTTGGAGTTATTTTTATGAAGAAATGTGCTTTAGAAGTAACATTAGATTCTCTAGTTTCGATCTCGAGCCTCAATCAAGGTAAAGCGGCAAAGATCATATCGGAACTTGAAGGGGATGATATCAAGATCGTCATCAAGAACAACGAGCCTATCGCTGCTATCTTAAGCGTCGATCGTCTCAATGACTTGGTGATCGCTGAACATCGCCTTAAAGAACTCGAGAAAGGAGAAAAAGAATGAGAAAAGTAAAGATCTCACGAGTGATCATCTTGATCGTCGCTTTTTTGGCTATTGCTTTTGCGATCGTTGGTCTTACGATGTTTATTTTGAACATGATCGATAACGATGATCCAGCAAATACTAAAACACCAGATCCGATCGTCAGTCAAACGACAGAGACATTTGATGAGTTTACGATCGAACTTGTAGATTATGAAGTCTTCGATATCGATGAAGTCGACTTTAAATTTGTCTTAGCTGATCTCAAACTGGGCGACAGTGAAGCGATCGATTACTCACTTACTTCTCTCTATACAGATGAATCGACAGTCAAGATCTCAGATTATCAACAGTATATCGATGAACTTGATGCTGCAGGTTATTATGTTGGTGCAAAAGCAGTCGATTATACGATCACATCTGATATGACAGTCGATACGTTCAGGATTTTTATTCCTGTCGCTGATAAGGCCAAAGAGTCACTGATGCTCTATGATGCGATATCGAAAGCTGAGATAGAGATCGATCTTACTAAGAATATCGGAGATCCAAATGAACTAAAGTACTCGACAGGTACTGATGCACCGATCGCAACAGAAGATTATGTCATAAGTGTCTCCAATGCTTATATCGAAACATCACTTGTCAAAGATGGCGAAGAATATAATTATCCTTCGACTGTCAATATCTATACTTTCGTTTTGGATGTCATTGAGCTCAATGATGAGTCATTGACACTTGAAGATGCGATATTCGTACCGAGCTCGACAAATGAAGAGATCCATGCCTTAGATGCATCGATCATGTCGATGAAGATAAATAACTTTATGTCACGAACGATCTCCGAAGGTGATCATGGTGCACTGTTCTTTGAGATGTATGCCCCACATGATTCAGGTATCTCATATTCAGGAACGTTGCGTCTGAAGTTTTCAAACAGTGACAATTGGTTATCGATAGAAACGGAGATGAACTGATGAAAAGAGTCCTGACACTATTCATAGCTTTCTTGCTTGTAGCCAGCATCATCGGTCTAAACACTGACTTTGATGTCAAAGCTATAAGTAATGGCTATTATGATTTCTATTGTTCTGTAGACGAATATGAAGTCTCATATATCACTGATGATGGTAGATTTGAGATGGAGAGCTGCCACAGTAGTTTCGATCAAGCTAAAAGAGAGATGGAAAGGTTAGGTAGCGACTATGTCGTAAGACATGCGAAGAGTCAATCGCCAACGATGATCATCGCTATGGTCAGTGGTAATGCCTATACTTATCCTGCTCGCAGTGGAAAAGTTACGATGAATATCTATGAAGACTTAGAAGATCGAAGTGCTAGCTATAAGAAGACCTATGTCGCTAACCACTATGAGATGCGCTATGAAGGTACTGAGATGTATTTCACAAATCGCGGCGAAGGAATGATCAAATGTACGCTCAATGGTTTTGATGGTTATACTGATCTTGAATATGTCGACCTAGTACCAGATAAATTCCTTGATAAAGGCCTCTCTATCATCTTGGGTGGTGGTGATACTACTGGCGCTAATGAGCAACCATTTTCAGTCACTTGTCGTAGGAATTATTATACGGCCAGAAATGACGAACTCGTCTTTGTCTTCCATCGATCATATTCAAATAGTGGTGGTTATGATGAAGAGCACAGTATCATCCTAGGACCAGCTCCTAGTGGCTTCTATGAAGGTGAACGCTATTATTCATCTAATGGCTATCAATTCTACTACGATCCTCAAGAAACAGAGTATTTCACTACTTATTATCCTTATTATCAATATCTACCAGTGAGATCTACCTCAAATATCACTGCAGATGACTTTGATGAAGCATTCTATGATGTATCTGGAAAAGATCCATCTCTTTCAGTAATGGATGGGATAGGAGAGTACTTTGTTGAAGCGCAGAATGAATATGGTATCAATGCACTCATCCTTTATGCGATGGCGGCACATGAGAGTGCTTGGGGAACTTCATCATACGCTGTAGATCGCAATAATCTCTTTGGTTGGGCAGCTTATGATTCAGATCCAAACAACGCCTCATCCTTTGCTTCACTTGAGAAAGCGATCGATGAACATGCCGGTTACAACTTAAGGAAATATACAGATATCTACAGTTCGCTCTTCTTTGGATCACATGTCGGAAACAAAGGTTCTGGTTTCAATGTTCAATATGCATCCGATCCATATTGGGGCATGGATATCGCAGCTATCGCTTATCAGATCGATAAAGCAAATGGACTTGTCGATTACAACGAATACAACTTTGCTGTCGTCAGTGAGTTCAATGCAGCTTTCTATAATGAAGATGGCGATACATATTTCACAGCTCAATATGGTCCTGATTATCAAGAATGTCTGACAGTCATCGTCTTAGCTTCAGATAGTGATAGGACCTTAGTACAAAGTCCTAATCCGATAGATGATGGTGTCATCTATGTCACGATGAATGGATCAGGCAATGGTGATGGACCAACGAGAAAAGTCGAAGGTCTAGTGCCATATGATTTTAAAGAGTCAGTCGCCTATATCGATACAGATGCTTTAAGCTTCGTCATGGATGGTGATTATGATATTCCAGAGATCCCAGATGATCCAAGTGATACACCGGACGACACACCTGATATTTCTGGTATGGACATCAGCTTCATAGAGAATGTTGGCTTTAGTGGCTATGATATCCATCTTGAAGGTGTCGCCTTCACGATCGGACGTAACTATTATGATGATACGACCCATGAGATCCTCATCGTGGATAGTGAAACTGATGAAGTCGTCGAGCGTTTTGATGCTAAGACGATCAAGAATCCAGCTAATTACAACGATGGCAAAGTCTATGATTATATCGGTTACACAGTTGACTTTGATGTGAGAGATCTAGATCTTCCATGTGGTGATTACTACTTCATGATCTCAGTCGATGGCCTTGAACCATTTGAACTTACAGATTCATCATTTGCGATCGATGGCAGTTATAACTATATCCTCTCAGTCGATCAAAACTACAATAACCGTCTGAGTCTTGAGGTTCTAGCTGGCAAAGATAGTAGCATCTATCTATCGAAGCTAGATCGTCCATCACAAAGATCAAGTATCAACTCGAATTATTTTGCGATCGATAATAATACCTTGACTATCGATGGCTATGGATGGATCTTCTATGTCGATTTCCTCTCTTCAAGCAATACGAGCTATCAATTGTATCTTGTAAATGAGGATGATGGTACGACATACAAGATGCAAATGAGTGATGGTACAGTCGATGAGGGCGTTCTCGACTTCAATGAGAAGACTTACTCAAATACTTATGAAGATATCTTCTATCATGCAACTTATGATCTGAGCGGTCTTAAGAGTGGAAGATATAAAGCGTATCTCTATATCGTCAATGGTCAATATAAGGACTATATCAAAGCAACTAATTTCACCGCTAGTGAAGATAGTGCTGGACGATATGAAATATATACTGAAAACGATCAGATCATCGTATCTGTAGACTAGGAGGACAGAAGATGAAGAAATTACTCAAGATGATCTTAGCTGATAGGTTATTACTCAGCTTATCGGTAGTGTTATTACTTATCACCGGCGTCTCTGCTTCTCTGATCGTCGTTAAAGCCAGTGAGACATTGTTCCGTAGTTCACCAACTGTCGAAGCGATAGATCTGACGTCACTTACAGAAGATGAGATCACAGAATGGTATGAGAAAGCATTCGGCACAACAAATGGTCTAGTCTTCAAAGAAGCATATGATGAAGAGATCGAACCTAAAAAAGTGATAAGCCAAGATCCAAAGGCGGGTGAGGGTGTCTCACTTGACACAGGCATGACGATCACTCTTTCACAAGGCAAAGATCCTAACAAGACTTTCGATCTGCCGGATTTTGTTGAGGAAGGTTATACTAAAGAGGATATCGAGAAGTATTTCGATGAGAATGGTTTCACTAATGTCACTTATGAATATAAAGTAAGTACAGATGAGGAAGTTAAAAAAGACACGGTCTTAGCTTGCAATAGATCAGGTATGACGAAGAGATCTGAAGCGATCTTAGTCACACTGTCAGCTGGTGATGAAACGGATCTTGTTGAAGTCAAAGTACCAGATCTCTTAGAGATGACAGAGGCTGAAGCTAAGGCTTGGGCATCAAGCTATAGTATCAACCTCAGCATCGAAAGAGTCTTCTCTAATAATCATGCAAGTGGAAAGATCATCTCACAATCGATAAGTGAGGGTGAAACGATCAAAGGTGGCGATACGATCACGATCCGTATCTCACGCGGTAAAGGTATCACGATCGCCGATCTTAAAAACAAGACACTAGAGCAAGTTAAGAGTTATGCTTCTGAAAATGGCTTCAAGCTTGAGACGCGTTATGATTACTCTGATAGTGTAAAAAAAGGTCTGATCGCTGCATCTTCACCATCAGCTGGTGGCATGTTGGCAAAGGGCGATACACTTATCATCACGATCTCTGAGGGCAAAGATCCAGATAGCGAAAAGGTAAATGTCGAAAGCTATGCTGGAAAGAGTGAAGATGACTTACTTGCGTATGTCAAAGAGTTAGGCATGGAGGCTTCAAAAGAATCAGCCAAATATAGCGATAGTGTCAGTGAAGGTCTTGTCGCATACAATACGACAGGAGAGGTGGCTAAGTCGACGACCATCCAATATGGTCTCTCACTAGGTCGCTATATGATAGATAAGAGTGATTTTGAAGGTGAGACATTAGCTAATGCCCAAAAAATCGTCAAAGGAGCTAATGATCTTGGAGCTAATATCACTTTCAATTTCGAAGAGACGACGACAAACAGCTATGAAGCAGGTACACTATATGGTTGTAGCGTCACAAGTAGTGGTAAGGCTATAAATTGTCGTCTTGCGAAAGCTGGATCATCTGGAGGTGGCGGAAGTAGTAGTTCAGATGACACTGTCTACATCAATTCTAAGAATTACTATACACCAGTCAATCCGACTGTCGATAAGACCCTAGCTCTCATCAAAAATAGTTTCGGGGCATTCAAGAATCTTGAGATCATCAAGGAAGAAAGCAGCATGTCAGCTGGTGCGATCATCGAGATCACTGTCAATGGTTCAGCTAGCTATAAGCCAGGTTACTATGATGTCGATACGACAGATGTCGTCATCCGTATATCTATAGGTAAGGATTGATCATTATAAGAAGGCCTTCGAGCCTTCTTTTCTATGTGAAAAGATCGTAAGTTTAAAGAGGTCAAAACTATAATATAAAAGCGTAGATCTGTTAGCTTAAAATGTCTGCTAGTTAGATGATCTTCTAAATGATCAGCATGCTTTATCGACATCTTACTAATATCTACAAAATCTTGTTTAACTCATAAAAAAGCTGAGTTATAATATTACCGAATTAGGAGGAGATTATGGCTAAAACATTTATTTCAATGGATGGTAACAACGCTACTGCCCATTGTGCGTATGCCTTTACAGAAGTAGCTGGCATATATCCTATCACGCCATCTTCACCGATGGCTGAGGTCATCGATGCTTGGGCTTCACAGGGAAGAAAGAATATCTTCGATGAAGTCGTCAAAGTCGTCGAGATGCAGTCTGAAGGTGGTGCTGCTGGTGCTGTACATGGTGCTCTTCAAGGTGGTACGTTAGCTTCGACATTCACTGCTTCACAGGGTCTGTTGCTCATGATCCCAAACATCTACAAGATGGCTGGTGAATTATTACCTGGCGTTATCCACGTAGCTGCCAGAGCATTAGCTGGACGCGCTTTATCGATCTTTGGTGATCATCAAGACATCTATGCTTGCCGTCAGACAGGCGCTTGTATGCTGGCATCACATTCTGTTCAAGAGTGTATGGATCTAGCAGGTGTCGCTCATTTGGCAGCGATCAAAGGTTCACTACCTTTTATCCATTTCTTTGATGGTTTCAGGACTTCCCATGAGATCCAAAAGATCGAGGTCATGGATCAAGAATATCTCAAGTCACTCATCGATATGGATGCTGTCAAGAGATTCAAAGAGAGAGCTTTGAACCCTCACACTAATCCTGTCACACGCGGTGGCGCGGAGAACGATGATATCTATTTTGCAGCTAGAGAAGCACAAAATGGCTACTATGATGCGATCCCTGATATCGTCAACTACTACATGGAAAAGATCTCTGAACACACTGGTAGACAGTATGCACCTTTCACATACTATGGTGTGCCAGATGCTGAAAGAGTCATCGTTGCTATGGGTTCTGTCACAGAGACGATCAAAGAGACGATCGATACGTTAGTTGCTAAGGGTGAGAAAGTCGGTCTTATCAAAGTCCATCTCTATCGTCCATTTAGTGCTAAGTATCTATTAAAAGTCTTACCAGAGTCGACTAAGAAGATCGCTGTCTTAGATAGAACTAAAGAATCAGGCACAAGAGAGCCATTATATCTGGATGTCTTAAGTGTTCTAAAAGATTCTGATATCAAGATCGTTGGCGGTCGTTATGGTCTAAGTTCACGCGATACAGCACCTAACCAGATCAAAGCTGTCTACGATGAACTCAAGAAAGATGAACCAAAAGAAGAATTCACTATTGGTGTTGAAGATGATGTTACACATCTAAGCTTACCTTTAGATAAAGACTTCCACAACGATGCAGACTATACGACATGTCTCTTCTATGGTCTTGGTTCTGATGGTACTGTCTCTGCTAACAAATCATCGATCAAGATCATCGGTGACAATACAGATCAATATGCACAAGCTTACTTCCAATATGATTCAAAGAAAGCTGGTGGCGTAACTAGATCACACTTACGTTTTGGTCCATCACCGATCAGATCGACATACTACATCGACAATGCAGATTTCATCTCATGTTCACTTGATGCATACTGCTTCAAATATGACATGATCAGAAACCTCAAAGATGGTGGTACGTTCTTACTCAATACGACATTCGCAAAAGATCAGATCGTTGAGCACTTACCAAATAGATTACTAGCAGGTCTTGCTAAAAAGCATGCTAAGTTCTATATCATCGATGCAACAGAGATCGCTCAACGCATCGGTATGGGAAGAAGAACTAATACGATCTTACAATCTGCCTTCTTTGCTCTCAATGAGCAGATCATGCCTTATGACAAAGCTCTAGAGCTAATGAAGTACATGGCTAAGAAGTCATATTCTAAGAAGGGCGATGAGATCGTTCAACTCAACTACAAAGCTATCGACTCAGGTAAAGAAGGTCTTGTTGAGATCGCTGTTGATCCAGCTTGGGCAGATCTACCATATGATACGACACGTAAGACGACAGGTGATGATTACTTCGATATCCATGTTGAAGGCATCAACTCACTTGAAGGCTATGATCTACCAGTATCTAACTTCACAAAGTGGGGTTTAGAAGATGGTTCGATCAGAAACAATGTCGCTTATAAAGAGAAGAGAACGATCGCTGTTCAGGTACCTACATGGCATCCAGAGAACTGTATCCAATGTAACTTCTGTAGCTTCGTTTGTCCACATGCAACGATCAGACCATTCTTGCTCACTGATGAAGAAGTAGCTAATGCACCAATGGAATTCAAGACGATCCCAGCTATGGGCAAAGGCGTCGAGAATATGAAGTTCCGTATTCAAGTCTCACCAGCTAACTGTGTTGGTTGTGGCCTCTGTGTTACTGAATGTCCAGGAAAAGGTGGCAATAAAGCTCTTGAAATGGTCGATATCAATAAGAAACTTGATCAAGAACCTCTTGCAGATTACTTGTTCAAAGATGTCGACTACAAGACAGAATACTTCTCAACAGATACAGTCAAGGGTTCACAATTCCTCATGCCTTACTTTGAAGTTTCAGGTGCATGTCCAGGATGTGGTGAGACACCATATTACAAACTCGTATCACAGCTCTTCGGTAGAGATATGTTGGTTGCTAATGCGACAGGATGCTCGATGATCTACTGTTCAAGTACACCATCTTCACCATTCGTCAACGATAAGAATGGCGAGGGTGTCGCATGGGCTAACTCACTATTTGAAGATAATGCGGAATATGGTTTCGGTATGGCTATCGCTCAGAACTATAAACAGCATCGTATCTTAAAAGTCATGGAAGAGAATATGGACAGCGATTGCAAGGATGTCTTTGAAAGATATATCGCAGCTAATGACGATAGAGATGCTCAAAGAGCCTTGAAAGATGAGCTCGTTGCAGCAGTCAAAGCTAGCTCAAATGAAGCTGTCAAAGAATTACTAGACTATGAAAGAGACTTAGTTTCTAAGTCAGTATGGATCGTTGGTGGTGACGGTTGGGCATATGATATTGGTTATGGAGGCTTAGATCATGTCTTAGCTAATGATATGAATGTCAATGTCTTAGTCTTGGATACAGAGGTCTACTCTAATACTGGTGGTCAATCATCTAAGTCATCACAAGCTTCAAGTATCGCTAAGTTCGCTGCTGGTGGTAAAGCAACAGCTAAGAAAGACTTAGGTCAGATCGCTATGGCTTATGGCCATGTCTATGTCGCTTCGATCTCGATGGGTGCTAATCGTCAACAAACGCTCAATGCGATCAAAGAAGCTGAAAGCTACAATGGACCATCACTCATCATCGCTTACTGCCCATGTGCTGAACACGGTATCAAGGGCGGCTTATCTGAGCAACAAGTCGTTGAGAAAGAAGCTGTTGCATGTGGTTATGTTCCACTATATCGCTTCGATCCACGTAAAGAACATCCTCTCACGATCGATTCGAAAGAGCCAAATTGGGATGCATTCGTTCCATTCTTACTCAGAGAGAATCGTTATAACCAATTGATCAAACTCAAGGGTCAAGAGAAAGCAGACGAGATGTTCCAAAAGACACTCAGTGATGCGAAGAAACGTTATCATCGCTTAGTAGCTCTCAAAAAAGAGTACGACGCTGAATAATAACAGAAACAAATACCTCATTCTAAAAGGAATGGGGTATTTTTTACCCTTTAATTTTTGTAGGTGAATCGATGATCGACCAGTGACGATCGTTGAGAAATCGTTTAAGTAATAGCCAAAGGCTGTCCTGATAGATAGGGCAGCTTTTTAGTTTAGAGAGCTTACGTATTTGTAACTTTAATTACATCGTTTAAGCTGCTATAATCATGAGTATGAAGAAGATATTTGTTATATTATCTATCTTGGTCATGATCTTAACTGGATGTGAAGAGACTTCTAGTCCTAGTGCTACTGATACAGTCAGTGGTCATCATGAAGTCGATCTATCAGTATTTGGCGTCACTTCGGATAGAATAGTTGGCGCTGATGGTCGTATGTTATTAGATGCGATAGATAATAGATCATCAGGAGTCTTTCTTCTTTCGAATAGTACATGTGAATATTGTCTTATCGCTATGCCTCTAATTGCTGAAGTAGCTGATGAGCTTGGTGTAAATGTCTATTATATCGATACAGAAAGTAGTACTTATCCATTCAATGCTTATGCGATCGATATCATCGAAGCATTGTATGATCATCTTGAAGTGGATGATAAAGGTGTCAAGACTATCTATACACCACATCTTTTCAGTATCGTTTCAGGTGAGATAAGTAAGTCGCATATCGGTCTTTTAGATCATGTATATGACAGTGATAAGGATGATGAGCGTCTTAAAGATATCTATCGCGATATCTTAAATGATATAGGAAGATGATATGAAGAAGAATCCATTTAGTAATTATCTTATCAATATACTGGTCATAATATTGATCGGTGTCGTGATCATTGGTCTTTCTATTGGACTTGGTGGCGAAGGTATTATCGATCTTATCAAGACACTTGATGTATTTGATATCATTACTGTCATCTCTGTCGTACTGCTTTGGCAACTTATCATTGCGGTCATTTTAGTCATCCTTACGCGTATCACGCATCCTGAATATAAACTAAGGCAAGGATTCATCAATGTCTTGGCTGCAGCTTTGTTTCATGGGATCACACCTTCAGCTAGTGGTGGACAGATCATACAGTTCTATGTCTTCAAGAAGCAGAAAGTCGATACTGGTGATGCAGGAAGTATCTTATGGATGGAGTTCATCATCTATCAAAGTGCTTTGACGATCCTAAGTCTCTTTTTTATCATCATTAGATTTACTAGTTTCTACAATGATTTCTCTAATCTGTTTATATTTGTCATACTGGGATTTATCATCAATGGTTCAGTCATTGCTTTTTTGATCGCTTTAGCACGTTTTAAGAAGTTACATGATTGGATCAAGAATAAAGGTGTCTATATTGGTGTCAAACTACATCTTGTCAAAGATCCAGAAGTAACGGTCATCAATATCGAAAAACAATTAGAGCGCTTTAGAAGCGAAGTCAAAAATTTTAAGGATCATAAGCTTAGGATCTTAGCGATCTTTGGCCTTAATATATTAAGATTGGTCGTCTATTATTCTGTGCCTTTCTTTGTCTTTATCGCTCTAGGGCAAAAGATGGATATAGGCATGCTTATAGATTGTATTGCGATGGGCAGCTTTGTCGCTATCACTTCTAGTATGATACCTATTCCTGGAGCTAGTGGTGGTACAGAGATGATCTTTGTTTTGATGTTTGGTAATCTCTTTGGTTCTACGATCGCAGGTGCTGGTATGTTGTTGTGGCGTTTTGCGACTTTCTATTTTGTCATGCTCATTGGAGCACTGGCTTTTATCTATATTAAACTCAAAAAGGTGTGATTTATGCGTATAGGATTATTTTCAGATACTTATTTACCAGATATCAATGGTGTCGTCACTTCTGTGGAACTACTTCGAAAGAAACTTCAAGAGAGGGGGCATGAGGTATATGTCATCTGTACATATCCTGGCCTTATCAAAGTCCAAAATGAAGGCAATATCATTAGATTACCAGGTGCCAAGATCAAGCAACTTTATGGCTATGCGGTCGCTTCGCCATTACATCCTTTGCTTTATGATGATATCGAAGCTTTAGATCTTGATCTTATCCATGTGCATACAGAATTTGGGGTCGGGATCTTTGCTGAGCTTTGTGCTGATAGATTTCATATACCACTGGTTCGTACTTATCATACGACTTATGAAGATTACACACATTATATCAATTTCTTCGATCTAGATATCGTTGAAAAGTATGGCAAGAAGGCAGTTGCTACTTTGACTAAGAAATTGGCTGATCGGGCAATGAAGATGATCTCGCCATCAAAAAAGACAGCTGATATGTTAAGACGTTATGGAGTGAAGACGGATATAGCGATCATACCGACAGGGACAGAACTCTATCGCTTTAAAAAAGGCACGACGTCAAAAGAGAAGATCGAAGAGATCAGAAGAGAAGTTGGTTTGAAAGATGATCAAAAGATGATCTTATATGTTGGACGCATTGCTGAAGAGAAGTCGATAGATATGTTGATCGAAGCCTTTAAGATCATCAAGATGAGAGGGGCTCACCTTAAACTTGTCGTTATCGGTGGCGGTCCTGATCTAGAAAAACTAAGAGGGCTAGCTGATTCTTATGGACTTGAGGACTATGTCTATTTTGGTGATAAAAGACCATTTGATGAAGTACCACATTACTATCACAGCGCTTCAGCTTTCGTCAGTGCTTCGATAACCGAGACGCAGGGCATGACATATATCGAAGCGATGGCTTCAGGCCTTGTGACTTTCGCAAGGCATGATGAATCAACAGTCGATCTTGTTAAAGATGGTGTGAATGGCTATTTCTTTGACGATGCAGATGAACTTGCGGATAAACTTATCAGTTTTAGTGAGCTGGATGAAAAAACGAAAGAGAAGATGGGTCAAGTAGCCCTTGAGATAGCAGATGAGTATGATGCAGATACTTTCTGTGATAAGATACTAAAAGTCTATGATGAGGCGATCAGAGAGTATGACGATATGTATAATGTCGATGAGACAAAGCTTAAAAATGACTACATATATCTGACATTATCGAAAGGCGATAAGACAAAAGTAGAGGTCGTCGTTTCACTTGATGATTTCTACAATATGGGGATCAGAAAAGATGAAAAACTCAAAGACTGTACCGTTGCGCTTTTAAGACGTAAGGAAGATGGCATCAAAGCATATCGAGCAGCCTTGAAGCGCTTAGCGATGCGCGATTATAGTGTAAGTGAGATGCGCGATTATCTCAAAGAACATACAACGGTCGATGATGAAGTGATCGAAGCGATCATCACTAAGCTTGAAGAACGTGAGTTATTAGATGACTTACAATATGCGACAAATAAGGTCATGATGTTCACAGCACGTTTCATGTCTAAAAAGAAGATGGTCATGACATTAAAGAAAGCTGGTATCGCTGATGAGATCATCGCTAAAGTCATCAAAGATGATGAAGATGAAGAATATAAGAAAGCTTTGAAGAAAGCTTATTACTATCAAGCTTCTATCAAGAATAAATCTCTGAAGGCCAAAAAGGCCGCTATAATGCGTCATCTTTATACAGACGGATTCACAAGTGACATCGTAGATAAAGCGCTTGAGAGCCTCGATATGAGCGCTGATGTGATGAAAGAGAGTGAGGTCTTACGTAAAGAAGCTTATAAAGTAAAAAAGCACTATGAAAAAAGATATAGTGGCACAGAACTACGTAATCGCATCTATCGTTCATTAGCTGGCAAGGGCTTTAGCTATGATGATATCTATGCGATCATCAATGAAATGGAGTGAAGAATATGAAGAAAGTAATCGATTTTCATGAAGGTGAACACTTAAGTGTTCCGCTTCTCATCACCGGTATCACAAAAGGAGCGACTAATTCAGGAGCACCTTATCTAACGCTCAATCTTCAAGATGACTCTAAAGCTATCGAAGCGAAACTCTGGGATGTAAAACCAGAGATCGAAAAAGAATTAGAAGTTGGTAAGGTCTATGACTTTGAATTCGATGTCATCTTGTATCGTGGTACTTTACAACTCAAGATCGTCAAAGTCTTACCACTCATCCAATCGGAAATAAAAAGGGAGGATTTCATCTTCAAGTCACCTATCGCCAAAGACAAGATCCGTGATGAGATCGGTGATATCATCAATCGTATCCAAAACAAGACCATCGCAAAACTAGTCGTAGCGATGCTCAATTATTATGGTGAAGATTTTTATGAGTATCCTGCTGCCAGCAAGATCCATCATTCTTTCATGGGTGGCCTTTCGACTCATGTCTTAGGTATGCTCAAGTTAGGATTAGCTGTCGCTGAGATCTATCCTGAAGTCGATAAAGACTATCTTGTCGCTGGTATCATCTTGCACGATCTTGGCAAGATCGAAGAACTATCTTCTCCTATCGTCACCGAATATACGACAGAAGGTAAGCTTTTAGGCCATATCTCGATCATGCAGGCACATCTTTATGATATCGGTAAAGAACTAAAAGTCGATGACACAGAAGAGTTCTTACTTTTAAGACATATGGTCTTAGCACACCATGGTCATCTTGAATATGGTTCACCGATCAGACCACTGACGCTTGAAGCAGAGCTTTTATATCTCATCGATAATATCGATGCTAGATATAATACGATAACCATAGCTCTAAAACAGATCGATCCTGGAACATTTACTCCTAAGCTCTTCGCACTTGATAATCGTCAATTCTATAGACCGAAAAAGTAGTATGCCAGAGAAGAATATCGAAAAAAAGATCAAGGCAAATAAAGAAAAACGTGAGAAACACGAAGCCTTGAAAAAAGAGAATAAGAAAGTCATCAAAGAGCGTAAGACCAAGACAGTTACAAAACCTATCATCAATATGATGTCAAAAGCTGATATGGTCAAAGGGCAGGGAGTCTTGGCTGTCTATGAAGAACTCGTGAAGCTAGCTAAGGAATATCTGACTGATGATTTTGATATCTTGGTCAACGCTTCTGAGAAGGCTGATATCTATCATTATCATACGATCAATCCTGAATTCATCGTCTCGATGCCATCTAAGAGCTCAGATAGCTATTCCGTTGGCTTTGTGCATTTCTTACCAGAAACGGTCGAAGATTCGTTAGATCTTCCAGAACTATTCCGTGATGTCTTCGATTTTTATCTCATCCAGTTCTATAAGATGATGGATTATCTAGTCGTTGTGAATCCTTGTTTCATCAAGCCGCTTGTCGATTATGGCATCGATAGAGAAGCTATCGTCTATATTCCAAATTTCGTCTCTGATAAGGATTTTTTCCCACTAGGTGAAAAGCGAAAAAAAGAGATCAGAGAGAAGTATGGTATCGATAAAGACAAATTTACTATCTTAGGTGTTGGACAATTACAGACAAGAAAAGGTGTGAACGATTTCGCTAAGATGGCGATGATGCTTCCGGATATCGAATTTGTCTGGGCCGGTGGTTTCTCTTTTAGTGTGATGTCAGAAGGATATAAAGAACTTAAAAAGCTTACAGAAGAGCCACCAAAGAACTTGCATTTCATTGGTATCGTCGAAAGAGAAGAGATGAATGATATCTATAATATGTCTGATGTCATGTGTCTTCCATCTTATGCGGAGCTCTTCCCGATGGCGATCTTAGAAGCAATGAGCGTCCATAAGCCTATACTGGTCAGAGATCTTGATATCTATCCTGATATCTTATTTGACTTCTATCTCAAAGCTAATGATGTCGATAGCTTCGTGTCCGAGATAGTAAAGCTTAAAGAAGATGATGAATACTATGCCGAAGCTAAAGCCAAGGCGATCAACGGTTCTAAGTATTATGCGCGTGAACACGTCGCTATGATGTGGCGCGATTTCTATAAGATGGTCTTAAGAGACGGAAGCAAGTTACGATCTCTTAAGAAAGAGCGCAAAAAAGAAGAAAAGAAAAGAAAGAGCGAGCTTTAATAGCTCGCTTTATTGATGGTCTATCGATCAGCTGTGATATCTATCTCACCGATGTATCAGGGATCATGTGTCTGATGATACATGCATCATATTCATCTGAATAGATATAATCTTCACCAAACTTATCCTGACATTCATCTGTGTTTGTTGGAAGTTCATCTTTTGGCTTTGAAGGTCTTATATATGGCTTATTATCGACTGTATTATTCTTTACTACTGTCACAATACAAGTAGCAGTCTTATCTCCATCATTAGTCCTAACTGTAATAGTTGCTTTACCAGGACTAATAGCAGTTACTTTGCCATAAGCGTCTACTGTAGCTACACTTTTATCGTTACTGCTCCAAGTCACACTCTGATCTGAGGCATTATTTGGTGTGATGATAGCAGTGATGGTTGCTGTGTCGCCTGCTTCAAGGTTCAAATCGGTCTTGTCCAGCTCGACTTCCGTGACCTTGTAGATTACACCGTTCTGAGGTACGTTGCCTGTCAAGGTGCCGCCATCCACGGTCAGGTTTTTACTCTCTGGGATAGTCAAACTCGAATCATTTGGGATATTTAGGCTTTCGTTCTCGCCGATGGTCAAATTCTCCTGCAAAGTCACACTGCCGTACACGGTGCCGGTGTCGTTATTAAAGACGATACCTGTACCGGAAGGAGTCACAGGACTGGAATTCGATGTAATCCCTCCAGTGTCGCCACTGGCTTTCACAATGGCGTTGCCGCTGACAGTCAGGCTGGGTGTCCCGGAGCCAGAACTGCTGCTACCAAAGAAATATTGGATGCCCGCACCGTATTCGCTCTTGCCAGTCGCGGTCAGGCTGCCGCCCTCCACAGACAGAGAGGCATTAGAACTTTCGCCAGATCGTATTATAATACCATAGCCGCTGGCACTGGTCACTGTTGCTTCAACATCGACATTCTTGATAGTCAAGGCAGCATCGCCGTTGTTGCTCTGAACACAGATTCCTGGATTAACAGTGCCGCTGGTATCCAGACTACCGTTGCCTTGGATGGTCAGGGTGGCACTGTTAGAAGGGGCAAACACATAGATCGCCGCACTGACATCTTTTATTGTATTGGTGCCCTCCAATGTGATAGTCAAGTTTGCATCGCCGCTTTGATTGTACACGCCAATGGCCGCACCTTCGACAGGACTAGTATAGTCGGGAGTGGATACCTCCCTGGTAATGTAGGCACCCTTCAAGGTCAAGGTGCTGCCGTCCCACTTTATGTTGTAGCTACTTTCATTGCCGCCAGAACTGACATTGCCGTTGGTGTCCGTTGTGGCGTAGACGGGGCTACCTGTACTGCTCGTGAGTGCTACACCGCCCACATAGACAGTGTCTCCATCCTCTGCCAGCACTGTGATAGGCAATATTCCTATACATAAAGCGATGATGATCATAATGCTCAATATCTTTCTTTTCATCGTGTTTCTCCTTTTTCAATATTCATATAAGCTCTTAATGAAGTGCGTATAGCATTTAGTTCAAGTTTCAAATATTCTTCATCTTTAAACATGGCATAATGGACGACTGCTCTGACAAAGATATAGATCATGCCTTGGATATAGTCTTTGGGCATCTTTAGATTCAAAGATAGAAGTTTGACATATTGGCTATATCTTTGATTGACACCGATAAAGAACCCTTCACCATACTTCTTATATCTAGGACTGGCATAGACTTGATACATGAAACGATATTTATCGCCATGAAGCTTAGCAGTGATATATGGCATCTCATTTAAGAACCTCTCGATATCATCAAAGTCTTTTGGTGCTCTTTCCATGAAGTCATCTTCAACTTTAGCCATCGAGTAAGCTGTGGCTTCGATGATGATATTGTCTTTACTTCCAAAGTAATAGAGAAGATTACCATTAGTCACATTACAAGCTTCTGCCAGTATCTTGAGACTGGTGTTCTCAAGGCCATACTTACAAAAGACTTCAAAACAAGTCTCTAGAAACTCGATCCTTCTTTTAGGATCACCTCTCTCTTGCATATAAGATCACCTCCTTTGATCACTTATTGATTAGATAGTCAACACATAGACTAAATAAAAAAGCGCATTCCTTTTAAAGACGGGAATACGCTATATCTCTTGACAGGTGAAAAGGCTGACCGTACGCTAAGTGCTGTGCTGTGCTTGTTTATTACCTTTTCAATCATTATCGATACCTTTGATAGATATGTTCATATTGCACCATAAAGATCAAGTGATGTCAAGGAGACTAGAGTATCTAGTGATCATATTTTTTCTTTCTATCTTGATAAAAAAACTGTGAGCTTTGACTCACAGTTCGTTGATCTTATTTGCTATCTCGTTTAGATCAAGCTTGTTTTCAGTGAACTCGATCTTGA